>NZ_JAAKGN010000002.1:0-161614 GCF_011039295.1 Modestobacter sp. KNN46-3
CCTGGTCGACGCCCGGGGCCTCGCCGCTGCGGGTGGAGCCGGACGACGGCTGCCCGGGTGGGTTGTTCGGTGGGTTCGTCACGTGGCGTGGCGCCTGATCGGCGCCCCTCCCTTCGGGTCGGCGCGCGGGGGGTGGTCGTCCGGGACGGCGTGCCCACCGGCTCCTCGTCCTCGCCGTCGTCCGGCGGCACCGGGCTGGTGGGCGCGACCGGGACGGGCGTCTCCGGCTCCGTGGGCGTCGGCGTGCCCGTGGGCACGTCGTTGGGCAACGCGGAGTTGGGCACGTCGACCGTCTGCCCGTTGGGGAGCGTGACCGGCGTCGTCCAGGCCGAGTTCGCGGGTGACCAGCAGCTCCGGGTGCAGCCGGCCGGCCGTGATCAGCGAGAGCATCGCCGGGTAGTCGGCCGCCGCCATCCCGTGGCTGCCCAGCAGGGCGAGCTCGCCGGCGATCACCCGCTCCATCGGGATCTCCGGGCGGCCGAGCACCGGCGGCAGCAGCCCGACCTGCACGTGCCGCCCCCGCGGGCGGAGGCTGCGGATGGAGTTCAGGCAGGTCACGGCGGCGCCGAGCGCATCCAGCGATACGTGCGCACCGCCATCGGTCAGCTCGGCGATCGCGCCGGGGACGTCGCCGGCGCCGTCCACCGTGTGCTCCGCACCGCAGGCCCGGGCCAGCTCGAGGGCACCCGGGGCGATGTCGACGGCCACCACCCGGGCCCCGGCCGCCACCGCGACCTGGACCGCGGACAACCCGACCCCGCCGCAGCCGTGCACCGCCACCCACTCCCCGGGCCGCACCCGGCCGACGCCGGTGACGGCCCGGAAGGCGGTGGCGAACCGGCAGCCCAGGCCGGCCGCGGTGGCGAACGGCATGCCGTCGGGCAGGGCGACCAGGTTGACGTCGGCGGCGTCCAGGGCGACGTACTCGGCCAGGGAACCCCAGTGCGTGAACCCGGGCTGCGTCTGGTTCAGGCAGACCTGCCCGGCGCCCTCCCGGCACGGCCCGCAGTGCCCGCACGCGCAGACGAACGGCACGGTGACCCGGTCGCCCACCGACCAGGTCCGCACCCGGTCACCGACCGCGGCCACGGTGCCGGCCAGTTCGTGGCCGGGCACGTGCGGCAGGACGACGTCGGGGTCGTGGCCGGACCAGCCGTGCCAGTCGCTGCGGCAGATCCCGCTTGCTCCGACCCGGACGACGACGCCGTCCCGGTCGGGGGTGAGGTCGGGCACCGACCGGACCGTCAGCGGGCCACCGAACTCCTCGAACACCAACGCGCGCACCCCGACAGCCTCCCTCAGGGGGCCGGGGCGGCGGCGTCGGCCCGGCACCCGCATGGCACAGGTGTGCGCCGTCGCCTACCGTCGGCGCTACGCGGTGCTCCAGCCAGACGTAGCGCGGTCCCCTGTCGTCGCCGGTCAGACCGGCACAGCCCGGAGCAGCCCGGGACCCAGCCTGAGAGAGCAGATGACCGCCACCACCCTGGAGGGCTCCACGCCCCTCCCTGCCCGGGCGCCTCGCCCCGAGCGAGCCCGCGACCGTCAGGTCAGCGTCTACGCCGAGCTCTCGCAGCAGGTGAAGGACGCCGGGCTGCTGAACCGCCGCCGCCCGTACTACGTCGTGTCGATCGCGCTGACCGTGGCCGCCTTCGCCGGGGTCTGGGTGGCGATCGTGGCACTGGGCGACTCCTGGTGGCAGCTGGGGCTGGCCGTCGTCTTCTCGCTGGTCTGCACGCAGTTCGGCTTCCTGGGCCACGACACCGCCCACCGGCAGGCCTTCGGCTCGCACCGGGCCAACGAGTGGAACGCCCGGGTGCTCTCCTGCGGTTTCGCGGGCATCGGCTACGGCTGGTGGATGCAGAAGCACAACCGGCATCACAACGCCCCGAACCAGATGGGCAAGGACCCCGACATCGAGTCCGCGGTGCTGGCCTTCACGCCGGACGACGCCGAGGACCGGATGAGCGGGCTGCGTGGCTGGTGGACCCGGCACCAGGGCTGGGCGTTCTTCCCGCTGCTCTGCTTCGAGGGCGCGGCCCTGCACGCCAACAGCCTGGCCACCCTGGCCCGCGAGAAGGCGATGCCGCACCGCCGGCTGGAGATCGCGATCATCGCGGCCCGGCTGGGGCTCTTCGTCGCCGCGGTCTTCCTGATCATGCCGCCGCTGCTGGCCGTGGCGTTCATCCTGGTCCAGCAGGCCGTGTTCGGTCTGCTGCTGGGTGGTTCGTTCGCGCCCAACCACAAGGGCATGCCGATCGTCCCGAAGAACGCGAAGGTCGACTTCCTGCGCCGTCAGGTGCTCATGTCGCGCAACATCAAGGGCGGCCGGGTCACCGACTTCATGATGGGCGGCCTGAACTACCAGATCGAGCACCACCTCTTCCCGAGCATGCCGCGGCCGAACCTGAAGAAGGTGCAGCCGATGGTGCGCGCGCACTGCGCCCAGTACGGCATCAGCTACACCGAGACGTCGCTGGTCGGCTCGTACCGGATCGTCGTCCAGTACCTGAACCGCGTCGGGCTCGGCGAGCGCGACCCGTTCGTCTGCCCGCTGACGGCCTCGATCCGCAACTGACGTCGGGCTCCGCTGCCTCACCGGCAGCGGGGCCTCATCGTCCGGTGAACAGCAACAGCAGGACGACGAGGACGAAGAACCCCGCCAGGGCGAGCAGCCCGGCCCGGTGCCGACGCTGCGACCGCTCACCGTCCAGCACCCAGCCGTGGACGTCGCCGATGTCGGCGGGGGCCCGCCCGGCGAGGTCGCCCACCCGGGCCGCCGCGGTTCCGCCGTCCACCTCGAGGAGCTCGCCCAGCCGGCCGAGCCCGTCGGCGATGCGCGCCCGGACGTCGGCCACCGGCGCGCCCAGCGCGTCGGCGACTGCCGCCTCCGACAGGTCCGTGCCGTACCGGAGTGCGAGGGCCGCCCGCTGCCGCGGGAGCACGTGGGCCAGCGCGGCCGCCGTCTCGTCCGACGGGACCGGATCCGGGTGCGCCGAGGCGAAGCCGGGGATGCCGGTGGTGCCGGCCATCAGCCGGGAGTCGGCGAGCACCGCACCGAACCGGCTCCACCGCCGGCCCAGGTGCGCGGCCACCAGCTCCCGCCGGAGGGCGGCCGCCGCCTCCTCCCGGTCCGCGAGCCGGTCCCAGCGGCCGTGGACGGCGATCAGCGCCTCCTGCAGCAGGTCCCCGGCCGCGCGGCCGTCACCGGTCAACAGGTACGCCGTGCGGAGGGACGGCGTCGACTCCGCGGCGACGAACTCCTCGAACGCCCCAGCGGTCATGCGCTCCCCGGCGACGCCACCGGCTCGGACCAGCCGGCCACGTGACCGAGCCAGGCGAGCCCCAGCCACGCGCCGGTCAGTGACCCGTGCGCCGACCCGTCGCTGACGGTCAGCGTCCACTCCGCCTCCGGGTGGCGGGGCGAGCGCGAGCCGGTTCCGGGCACCGCCGCCACCACCCGCCACGCCTCGACCGGCAGCCGTCGCGCCGGCCTCCCCGCCGGGGTCGCCCAGACCCCGGTCCGCGTCGCCTGCACCGGCTCCGACGGGCCGGACTCGGGCATTCGCAGGGTCAGCGGACCGAGGTCCAGGTAGTCGTCCGGGTCGGCCGGCAGGGTCCACCCGGGTCGACGAGCCCCGGTCCCGGCGTCCGCGCCCAGGGTCGCCAGCGCGGAGACCAGATGGACGACCCCGCCGAGGAACCGGCCGGCCCGCCGGGCCGCTGAGGTGTCATCGACGGTCCAGGAGACCTGACGGCGCAGCTCCTCGGCGCTCATCCGCTCAGCCCGCCTGCTGCACCCGGCGGACGGCGCGGTGCTGGTCGAGCCGGTCGGTGTAGCTCTTCGCGTTCAGCTCGATCGCCGTGCGGTCGTCCTCGGTGGTCTCCCGCCGCACCTTGGCTGGCACCCCGGCGACCAGGGAGTTCGGCGGGATCTGCGCGCCCTGCATGACCACGGCGCCGGCGGCGACGATCGAACCGGAGCCGATGTGCGCGCCGTTGAGGACGGTGCTGCCCATGCCCACGAGCACGTGGTCGTCGACCCGGGCGCCGTGCAGCACGACGTTGTGGCCGACGGTCACGCCGCGACCGATCACCAGCGGGTGCCCGGGGTCGCTGTGCAGGGTGGACCCGTCCTGGACGTTGGAGTCCGCACCGATCTCGATGACCTCCGAGTCGGCCCGGGCGATGGCGCCGTACCAGATGCTGGCCCGCGGCCCCATCCTCACCTTGCCGACCACGACGGCCGTGGGGGCGACGAACGCCTGCTCGTCGATCTCCGGGGCACCGAAGTCGAGGGCTCCGATGTAGCTGTCAGCCACGTTGCTGCACTCCTCACCGAGGTCGCGGGCGGTTCCCGCTGCTGGGCGCAGCAGATCACACCGGGCCGTCGGCGCGCCGGGTGACCACGACGTTGCGCAGGGAAGCCGTCGGGACCAGCCGCCAGCTCAGAGGTCCACCTCGGCCATCACCCGGGGGATCTCCGGTGGCAGCTCGCGGGCGAGGAAGCCCAGCTGCCCGACGGTCGCGGCCAGCCGCTCACCGGCCCGGCCGTGCAGGTGCGCGGCCCAGACGGCCGCCTGGGCCGGCTCCGCGCCCCGGGCCAGCAGCCCGGCGACGATCCCGGCGCGCACGTCGCCGGAGCCGGAGACCCCCAGCCCGGCACCCCCGCTCTCGTCGGCCCAGAGCCGCCCGTCGGGTGCGGCGATCCAGCTGGTCACCCCGCCCAGGCCGACCACGGCGCGGGTCTGCTCGGCCAGCCGCTGGGCGGCACCCGCCGGGTCGTCGTCCACCTCGTCCGGTTCCACGTGCAACGCGATCGCCAGCTCGGCCGGGTTGGGGGTGAGCACGACGTTGCTGCCCAGGTGGTGCAGGCAGGCCGGGTCGGCGGTGACGGCGGCCAGCCCCAGCGCGTCCAGCGCCACCGGCCCCTCGAGCTCGGGCAGCAGCTGTTCGACCAGGCTCCGGGTCTCCGGCTCGTCGGCCATGCCTGGACCGATCAGCACCGCCGAGGCCTGCTGGGCCAGGTCGAGGAACAGCTCGGCCGAGGAGCCCCGGATGGCGCCGGCCTCGGTGGACGGCACGCCGCGGACCAGCGCCTCGGGCAGCGAGATGGAGACGTGCGGGGCGACCTTGGACGGGACGACGACCTGGAGCTTCCCGGCCCCGGAGCGCAGCGCGGCCTCGGCGGCCAGCAGGACGGCGCCCACGGTCTCGGTGCTCCCGCCGACGACCAGGATCGAACCGCGGGCCTCCTTGCCGCCGGTCGGCTCGGGCAGTCGCCAGTCGCGGAGCACCTGGGGGCTGACCAGGGTGTGGTCAGGCCGGGGACGGGACATCGGTCTCCTCGGTCACGGGGGCGCCCTCGCCCCGGTCGGCGTCGTCCAGGTGGTCGACGCCGTTGAAGCCGGCAAGCCGGAACAGCCCGCCGTCGGCGGACTCGTAGCGGGTCACGGACGTGTTGGCGACCTGCTCGGCCCGGTCGATGTCCAGCAGCTGCTGCTCGGAGAGCTCCTCCAGCACGTACCGGAAGACCATGATCACGGCCTGGTGCGAGACGCAGAGCAGCCGCTCGCCGTCGTGCCGCAGCGCCTCGGTGGCCAGCAGGCTGCGCACCCGCAGGGCGACGTCGGCCCAGCTCTCCCCGCCCGGTGGCCGGTAGTAGAACTTGCCGAGCAGCTCCCGGCGGCCGGCCTCGTCCGGGTGCTCCTCGCGGATGCCCTGACCGGTCATGCCGTCGAAGACGCCGAAGTCCCGTTCCCGCAGCCGCTCGTCGTAGCGGACGGTCAGGTCCAGCCCGCTCGCCGCCACCGCCCGCCGGGCGGTCTCGGCCGCGCGGCTGAAGGGCGAGCTCAGCACGGTGGTGGGGCGCTCGTCCGCCGGCAGCCCCGCCAACCACGCGCCGAGGGCGTCGGCCTGCCGCTCGCCGGTGTCCGACAGCGGGACGTCGGGGTCGCGGACGTCGAGCTCCAGCCGGCCAGAACCGGTCTCGTGCGCGTGCGCATCGGCCAGGTTGCCCACGCTCTCGCCGTGCCGGACCACCCACAGGGCAGTGGGGCCAGGTGCCCGTGCCATCCGTCGTCCCGTCCGTCGTCGCGGCGCCTCTGCTGGGCGCCGTCCGCCCTGCGGTAGCCGACCGGCCGCCCGGACAAACCGGACGCCGGGCCCCCTGGACGGCGCGGGTGCGGCTGCGGACGATGGCCGGCGTGGCCGACGAGAGCACGTTCGAGACCCGGGTGTTCGCGACCCCCGCCGACTTCGACGCCTGGCTGGCCACCGAGCACGACCGGGCGCCGGGCCTGTTCCTGAAGATCGCCAAGAAGTCGGCCGGCATCCCCTCCCTGACCGCGGCCGAGGCGGTCGAGGTGGCGCTCTGCCACGGCTGGATCGACGGCCGGGCCAACCGCGTGGACGACGACTGGTTCACCGTCCGGTACACGCCGCGGCGGCCGAAGAGCGTCTGGTCGCAGAAGAACGTGCAGACGGTGGCCCGGCTGGTCGCCGAGGGCCGGATGCGCCCGGCGGGGCTCGCCGCGGTGGAGGCCGCGCAGGCCGACGGCCGGTGGGACCGCGCCTACGCCGGGCCCGCCACGATCACCGTGCCCGACGACCTGGCCGCCGCACTGGCGGCGGCCCCCGCCGCCCAGGAGGCGTTCGCCGGGCTCGACGGGGCCAACCGGTACGCCGTGCTGTGGCGGGTGCACACCGCCGCCACGCCGCAGACCCGGGCCAAGCGGATCGCGGCCTGCGTGCAGCTGCTCGCAGAGGGTCGCCGCTTCCACGACTGATCCGGCAGGGACTGCACCTGAGAGCAGTCCTGGCCACGAACTCCCCGTTCCAGCAGGATGCCCCTATGAACGTCTTAGAGTTCGCGCAGCAACTGCCCTCGGCCCCGCCACCACCAGTCGTCGATGAGTCTCGCGGACTCAGCCGGGTTGCCAACATTCGTCAGGATTTCGTCGCACCAAATTTGCTGGAACGGGAGGGCCCGCAAAACGCTCCGGCTGTTCTGATTATAGCCCCAGCGGCGGCGGGAAAGAGTACGGCAGCGGAAGCCATAGCAGCATCCAGCAACGGCCTACTGGCCGACCTAGCCGGGCAGCGAGTCGCCGACGGGTCCTTCGTGGGACTACTCGACGAGGGGCTAGGCGAAGATGCCAGTTTGACGTTCAAGCGATCACTGCGAGCAGGCCACAGCACACTTGTCCTCGACGCACTGGACGAGACGCACGTCTCGTCCAGTGAGGCAAACTTTGTCGCATTCCTACAAGGACTGGCCCGTTTCCTGCGAACGTCACAGGGCGCACGGAACGTTGTCTTGATGGCGCGCCACGAAAGCGCAGAGTGGGTCCGGTTCGCTTTCGATACCGAGAATGTCCCGATCGCCGAGCTTGAGCTTGATTACTTTAGTCGCGACCAAGCACTCGCCTACCTTGACCTGAAACTGGACGCACTGTTTCGGAAGAACGAGCGAACGCTTGCCCACCGCCAGCATCGAGAGAGCTTCCAGACATCACGCGACACCGTCCTGAGCCGCTTGGGGGAAGCTGCTGGCTATCCGACACTCGACCAAGCTTGGACTAGCGCAAACGGCCGCAGATTGCTCGGCTATTCGCCAGTGCTTGAAGGCTTGGCAACCTATCTGCACGTTCCTGACTTTCGCAACCTTGATGTGGGGCACCTGACGACTCTGACGGACACGTTCCCGGAGTGGACCCTCCTCTCGAACCTCATGCTCCGCCTACTGGAGCGTGAGCATGACAAGTTTTTGAACAACTGGCTCGACGATATCAGCCGAGCCATGTTCACAGCAGAGCAGCTCAATAACCTATACGACGTCCGAGAGCAATGCTCCCGGCTGGCCGTTCGGTCGTTTAAGCACAGCACGACGACGGATTTTGACGAGCAGGTACCAGACTCGCTCGTGGACTCATATCGTGCCGCAATCGAATCACAGCTCTCCAATCACCCGCTACTTGCCACCAACGACCAATTCGTGAACAGCACCTTCCGTGATTACGTCGCGGCGTTTGTCCTAGTCAACGGATCACATGATGAACAGCGCGCCGTTGCGCGCGTGCTCCGAGGCGGCTCCGACCTTCCCTCGCCGGGGCTGGCCCCGTTCATGCTCAGCCTCTTGGAAGACCGAGCCCTTAGCACGGAACTGCTCGATCTCGCACTAGCCTCTCTCGGCGCGAGAGAAGAGGCTCGAGCTCAATACTCCTTCAGTCTGAGGAGCCTCAGGAGTGATGGGCTACTCACGATTGAACTTGACTCGTCGATGGGCGAGGCACCAGCCGTCATGACAGTGCCGACCCACTCTCCGGGCACCGTCTTGCTGCCCGCACGGATCAAGCGCTTGGACCTGACCACGGATGACGAGGTCCGCATAGAAGGCCGATCATTACGCATCGGACCCGATGTGCAGATCGACGCCATGTTCGTGACGCTTAAGGGGGCAGAGTGTGCGATCGAGGCGCATAGGGGATTGAGTATTCGCGGTCAGATTGTGACTGCGGACTGGGACCAGCAGGTCCGCATCTCTGGCCAGGGACTGCTTATTGAAGCTGTCGAATCTGAGGGGTGGGTGCAGCGCTTCTCCAGAGAACCGTCCCTCTCGGAGGACAGGGCCGATGTTCAAGAGTATTACCACGCCCTGCGCAGACTTCTGCGCTTTTTCCGGCGGACTCAACACGTCGCGGCCGGCACATTGGCTGCCGACAAGGAGCAAATCTGGAGATTCGTGCTGCGCACCGACGACAAGGCCGACGCAATAATGAAGACCCTCACTGACGATGGTTACGTGCGCTACCACGGCCCCGAATACAGGTTAAGTCAGGACTTCTTGGCAAGCCTCGCCCTTAGCTTCGAGGACATCGGACGGGCAATAGTGACACCCGAGCTGTCACGCTTCCTGCATCGGGTCGCCCAGCAGGCCGCCGCCCCAGAGTCTCCCTAGACGAACAGCTGGCGATGTCTGCCGTACCCCTATCGGCAGGCATCGCCGGAAGCTGACTGCGGTAGTCCAGCGCGGTGCCTTCATGCTCCCTGAAAGGTCGGCATCACTGACCACCCTCCCCGACGTCACAATTTGCTGGTTAGTCGTCCACCGTCAGGCACTAAAGGGCTTCACCATGTTGCGGCGGAAGGTTAGGGTCCGAAAGGCTAGGGTCCGAGCGGGCTGGACGCTGGAACTAGCCCTGCGAGTGCGCCCATGGCAAGCCAGAATTGGTGGCTAGCTGGTCGGGGCCGTGGACAACTCAGCCGGTGACGCGGCGAGCGCTGACGTAGCCGCCCTTGTCCACGCTGGTGACCGCGACTGGGCGGCCGGAGACGCTGGCGTGCACCATCTGGCCGTTGCCGATGTACATGCCCACGTGGCTGATCGGCGAGTAGAAGAAGACCAGGTCGCCGGGCTGGAGCTCCGCCCTCGACACGGCGACGCCCAGGCTCGACTGGGCGCGGCTGGAGTGCGGCAGCGAGATGCCCGCGGCGGCGTAAGCGTACTGGGTGAGGCCGGAGCAGTCGAAGGAGTCCGGGCCTTCGGCGCCGATGCCGTACATGTCGCCGATCTGGGCGAGCGCGGTCTGCACGGCGACGCCGGCGGCGGCCGTCGGGGCCGGGGCGGGGGCCGGGACCACGTCGGGCCCGGAGATGACGTTGTGCACCCGGACCTGGTCGGCGGCCGACAGGCGGGCGAGGTCGGCCTGGTACCCGGCGAGATCGCCCTCCAGCTGCTCCTTCTGCGCCCGCAGCTCTGACTCGGCGGCGGCCGCGGCGGCCGCGGCCGCGGTGGCGTCCTGCTGCGCCTGCTCGGCCGCGGACCGGGCGGTGGCTGCCGTGGCGACGATGCCGTCGGCGTGCGTGGCCAGCTGATCGAGGGTGTTCATCTGCTGGATCAGGTCGTCGGCCGAGCCGCTGGTCAGGAAGGCGGCGAGCCGGCCGCGGGTGGTGCCGACGTACCCGGCCTGGGCGATCGACCGCAGCTGCGGCTCGAGCGCGTCCAGCTGCGCCTGCGCCTGGACGGCCGCGGCAGCGGCGGCATCCGCGGCGGCCTGGTGCTGCACGGCGGCGGCCTCGGCCTCGTGGACCTGCTCGTCCAGGGCGGTGAGCTCGAGCCCGGCGTCGGTGACGGCCTGCCTGGCCTCGGCCGCAGTGGTCGGCGCCGCGACGCCGACCGACGGGGTCAGGACGACGGCCGCGCCGACGGTCAGCGCGAGGGCGGCAGCGCGCGTCCACCGCCGGTTGGTCGATCGGTTCACTGGGCCTCCGTCTGCGCACGTTCCGCCCGGGGAGGGGCGAGGGACTCCGTGCACGTCTCGACGGACGGTAGGGAGATCGCGCTCTTGTCAAGAGGCGCGGCGCGCCGGGACCGATCGGTCCACAGTGGACCTCAGTCCCACAAGCCCCGTGCGCCTCTCCTGCCCCGCACCGGCGCGACGAGGCGGTCGGCGACGGCGCCGGTGGCGAAGGAGTAGACGGCCTTGTGCGCCACGTCGACCACCTGGTCCCGCCGGGACCAGGTCCACGGCGGCGCGCCCACGCCGGTGACGTTCTCCAGGGTCTGGTCGACCGCCAGCCGCACGGAGGTGTGCCAGGCGGAGGCCCGCACGCCGCGCAGCCCGGCCGCGGCCCAGACCCCACGCAGCGCGCCGACGGCGGCGCCGGTGCCCCAGTGCATGAGGTGGTTGCGCACCGGGGGGCGCGCGGAACCGGGGAGCCGCCGCCCGGTGGCCAGGGCGGTGAGCGTCCGGGCCGGGACATAGGAGTCCGGGCGACCGGTCACCTGCTGTTCGAGCTTCTCCCCCACCGTCATGACCGCCACCCCGGCCAGCCCGGCCACCGCACCGCGTACCGCTGCTCTCGCCCACATGGGCACCGGCCTACCCGGAGAGGAGGCCCGGCAAAGACGACGAGCCGCCCACCGGTTCCCCGGTGGGCGGCTCGGTCGGATCTGGTGGGGCTCAGCCGGCGGCAGGCTCCGAGGCGTCCAGTGCCTCGACCGCGGCGACGTCGCGCAGGATCGCGGACAGCTCGGCCGACGTCCACGCCTCACAGCAGTCGCAGGTGCCGGTCGGGGTGAAGCTGCGCAGGCCCAGGCTGCCGCCGGCCTGGTCCTCGGCGAGGGACAGCTGGCCGTCCTCCGGGTTGCGGTGGCATCGACACGACGAGGCGCACATGCCCAGGCCCCAGCCCGAGACGATCACGGACGGGCCGTTGTCGTGGACCTTGCCCACCTGGAAGATCGAGGGCTTCTGGCAGTACGTCATGTGGAGCTCCCCTCGCCGTCCTGCCGGAGAGGCAGGGGGTCGTCGTCGGCGTTCGTGGGGAAGTAGACACGAATTGCGTTTCATGTCCGTGACACAGGGGCACGAAACGCGGTTTGGTCGCCGAGTTGCGCACACCCGTCACACCCACCACGCCCATCCCGGCCGCCCCGGGGACCGCACCCCGCCCCAGCGGTGCCGTGGCGGGGGCGTCCCGGCGCGCGTGCATCCGCCGGCGACCAGCGGGGTAGGGGCCGGCCATGTCGATGAGCGCACCCATGGAGCCGAACCTGCCGAACGCGGACGACGGGATCCCCGCGGCCGATCCCGGGGCCGGGGCCCCGCCGACGGCCGAGGGCTTCGGTGTCGGGGGCGAGGAGCCGGACGCCCCTGAGGAGGGCGAGGGCGACGCCGAGGCGGCGCCGCCGACCGACACGGCCTTCCGGACCCCCGAGCCCGACGACGTCGGCCGCGGACCCGTCACCCCCTGACCGTTCCGGCCGGGCTCCACGGGGTACCCGGTCGCCATGACCGAACCCGCCGGCTCCGACCCGGCCACCGAACCCACCTCCACGGACGCCGGCACGCAGGGCCCCGAGCCGACCGGTGACCCGGTCGACCCGGCGGTCGCGACGTCGAGCCCCGACCCCGGCCAGACGGGCCGCGACCGGCGCGAGCACTGACCGGGGTCGGCCGCCCGGCCGGCGTCAGCTGGCCGGGCTGACCGAGCTCATGTTGAAGTCGGGCACCCGGAGCATCGGCATCGAGGCCCGGCTGAACCAGTCGTTCCACTCCCGCGGCAGGGTCCGCTCGGTGCGGCTGGCCTCGGTCGCCCGGCCCAGCAGGTCGACCGGCGACTCGTTGAACCGGAAGTTGTTCACCGCGCCCGTCACCTCGCCGTCCTCGACGAGGAAGACCCCGTCGCGGGTCAACCCGGTGACCAGCAGCGTCTGCGGGTCGACCTCACGGATGTACCAGAGCGTGGTCAGCAGCAGGCCGCGTCCGGTGCGCGCGATCATCTCCGCCGGCGAGGCGGTGGCGGTGGGGTCCTCCAGGATGATGTTGTCCACCGCGGCGGTCGCCGGTGCGGTCGTCCGCAGGGCCCAGGCCCGCGGCCGGATCAGGTTGGTCAGCACCCCGTCGCGGATCCAGTCGACGGCGGGCGTGGCCATGCCGTTGTCGAAGACGGAGGCGGACCCGGACGAACCGCCGACCACCTGGAACGGCGCGGTCTCCAGCCCCGGGGCGTACGGGTCGCTGCGCAGGGTGAGCGGGAGCTGGGCCAGCCGGTCCCCGATCCGGTTCCCACCACCGGTCCGGGCGTAGACGCTGCGCCCCTCGTCGGCGTCCCGGGCCTCCATCGCCCAGTAGGTGGGGATCATCAGGTCGCTCACCGTGGACGGCGGCAGGAGCGTCTCGT
This sequence comes from Modestobacter sp. KNN46-3, assembly GCF_011039295.1. NCBI lineage: Bacteria > Bacillati > Actinomycetota > Actinomycetes > Geodermatophilales > Geodermatophilaceae > Modestobacter > Modestobacter sp. KNN46-3. Next base: position 12,685 of record NZ_JAAKGN010000002.1, read on the forward strand.
ACCGCCCGGCCGGCAGCTCGACCCGGCGCTGCGACCAGGCCATCTTCTGCTGCACCTCGGCCGCGAGGCCGGCCACCGAGACGTCGGTGAAGTCGCGGGTGCCGACCCCGGCCCAGACGGAGCGGCCGAAGTCGGCGCTCTTCCCGTTCAGCTCGACCCGCCCGGTGGGCTGGTCGTGCCGCAGCCGCAGCCCGGTCGAGGTGCCCAGGTAGGTCGTGGCCAGCTGGTGCTCGGCGAACCCGAAGAGCAGCTCGCCCCGGTCGCGGGCGCCGCCGAAGGCCTCGCCCAGCGCGGGCGCGAAGTCGGCGAACACGCCGATGGAGGTGGTGGACGCCTCGGCGTCCCAGTCGCCCGACCCGGCGGGGGCCTCGCTGATCAGCGGCATCGCGTCCTCGGCCGGCCCGGCGTCCCGGGCGGCCTGCTCGCTCATCCGCACCAGCTCGGCGATGTCCGGGGTGCCGGTGCGGGCCACGGTGCCGGTGGCCATGCCGGCGCCGCCGTCGACGAAGGAGATGACGACGACCTGCCGCGAGCGCATCGCGCCGTTGGTGGTCAGGCTGTTGCTCGCCCAGCGGAGGTTGGCCTCCGAGCTGTCGGTGACGTAGGTGATCTGCCCATCGGCGGTCGAGGCGGCCAGCGCCCGCTCGACCAGCTCCTGAGGGGAGATGTAGGAGCTCATGACCTCATCGCTCCGCTCCTCGCTCGCTGGCGCTCGCTGCGATGCTCACTCGTCGCCTCGCTGACGCTCGTCGACATCAACGCCCGCCCTCCTGCTTCGTGTTGAGGATGGTCGTGTTCTCGAACAGCGCGGTCGGGCAGCCGTGGCTGACCGGGGCCACCTGGCCGGGCTGGGCCTTGCCGCAGTTGAAGGCGCCGCCGAGCACGTACGTCTGCGGCCCGCCGACCGCGGTCATCGAGCCCCAGAAGTCGGTGGTCGTCGCCTGGTAGGCGACGTCGCGGAGCTGACCGGCCAGCCGGCCGCCCTCGATCTTGTAGAAGCGCTGCCCGGTGAACTGGAAGTTGTACCGCTGCATGTCGATCGACCAGCTGTTGTCACCGACGACGTAGACGCCGCGCTCGACCCCGCCGATGACCTCCTCGGTGGAGGGGCCGCCGGGGGTGGGCTGCAACGACACGTTCGCCATCCGCTGCACCGGCACGTGGGCGGCGGAGTCGGCGAACGCGCAGCCGTTGGAGCGCTCCATCCCGCGCAGCCGGGCCATGTTGCGGTCGACCTGGTATCCGACGAGCACCCCGTCCCGGACCAGGTCCCACTGCTGGCCGGCGACACCCTCGTCGTCCCACCCGACGGTGGAGAGCCCGTGCTCGGCGGTGCGGTCGCCGGTGACGTGCATCAGCGGCGAGCCGTACTGCAGGGTGCCCAGCTTGTCGACGGTGGCGAAGGAGGTGCCGGCGTAGGCGGCCTCGTAACCGAGTGCGCGGTCCAGCTCGGTGGCGTGCCCGATCGACTCGTGGATGGTCAGCCACAGGTTGGACGGGTCGACGACCAGGTCGTACCGGCCCGGCTCGACCGAGGGGGCCTTGACCTTCTCCCGCAGCAGCTCGGGGAGCTCGGCCAGCTCACCGCGCCAGTCCCAGCCGGTGCCGGTGAGGTACTCCCAGCCGCGGCCCACCGGCGGGGCCAGCGTGCGCATCGACTCGAAGGTGCCGGTCGTGCGGTCGACGGTCAGCGCGGTGAACTCCGGGTTCACCCGGACGCGCTGCTGGCGGGTGCGGGTGCCGGCCGTGTCGGCGTAGAACTTCTGCTCCTTGACCTGCATCACGCTGCTCTGCACGTGCTCCACGCCGTCGGCGGCCAGCAGCCGCTCGGAGAGCTCGACCAGCAGCGCGGTCTTCTCCGCGTCCGGGACGGCGAACGGGTCGACCTCGTAGGCCGACACCCACTCGCCGTCGGCGTACACCGGCTCGGGCGCCAGCTCGACCCGGTCGGTGTTCATCGCCGCCGACACCTGGGCGACGGCGACGGCCTCCTCGGCCAGCCGGACCGCCTCGGCCGCGGTGAGCACCACACCGGCGGCGAACCCCCAGGTGCCCTCGTGCACGACCCGCACCGCCAGGCCGAGGTCCTCGCCGTCGGCCAGCGCCTCCAGCCGGGCGTCACGCAGCCGGACGGTCTGGGTGCGGATCCGCTCGACCCGCAGGTCGGCGTGCTCGCAGCCCAGGTCGACCGCGCGGGTCAGCGCCGCATCGGCCAGCGCGGACAACGGGAGGGCGAGGAAGGACTCGTCGACGGAACGGGGTTGTGCCACGGCTCCGTGTCTACCAGGCGCACCCGACAGGAGCGACGCAGTTCGTGAGCCCGGCTACCGATCCCCCGCTGTTGTGCGCGCGCCGTCGGTTCCCGGTCCGTGGAGCGACGACGAGCGCACAACAGCGGAGTGACCGACGTCCTCTGCGGGTAGCCGCCGACATGGCAGCTGACCAGGCACGCCCCGGGAACGACGTCACGCTCACCTTCGGTGGTACCGCCACCACCTTGCTGCGGATCGGGCCGTTCACCCTGCTGACCGACCCGAACTTCCTGCACCGCGGCCAGTGGGCGCACCTGGGCTACGGGCTGCGCAGCAGGCGGCTGACCGACCCGGCGCTGGTGCCCGCGCAGCTGCCCGCGCTGGACGCCGTCCTGCTCAGCCACATGCACGGCGACCACTGGGACCGGGTGGCCACCCGGTCCCTGCCCAAGGAGACCCCGGTGGTGACCACGCCGGAGGCAGCCGGCTGCCTGGGCAAGCGCGGCTTCACCGCCACGGCCGACCTGCGGCCCTGGCAGACCCACGTGCTGACCCGCGGCACGGACACGCTGCGGATCACCAGCGTGCCGGGCGTCCACGGCCCCGGCCCGCTGGCCCGGGTGCTGCCGCAGGTGATGGGCAGCGTCCTGGAGCTGGTGCTCGGCGGCGTCGCCGGCCCGGAGGTGACCTGGCGCGGCTACATCAGCGGCGACACCCTCTACCGGCCGTACCTCGGGGAGGTGCTGCAGCGCTGCGGGCCGCTGGACGCCATGGTCCCGCACCTGGGTGGCACCAAGGTCGCCGGCATCACCGTCACCATGGACGCCCGGCAGGGCGCCGACCTGGTCGAGTTGCTGCGCCCGCCGGTCACCGTGCCGGTCCATTACGACGACTACGGCCTGTTCAAGAGCCCGCTGGGCGACTTCGTCGCGGAGGTGGCCGCCCGCCGGGCCCCCGGTGAGGTGCGCATCGTGGGGCGCGGCCAGACGATCTCGCTGCGCGCCTGATCCGCCCGGGGGACGACCTGCTGACCTGGGCGGATCAGCCCGGCGGGCGACGCCCGCTGACGACGGCCGGCCCGATGCTCGTACCGCCACCGACCGGTGGCGCGAACGAGTGGAGGCACCACCGGTGGTCAGCACGAAGAAGGTCCTGCTCGGCGCCGTGACGGCGATCCTCGGCGTGGTCGGGGCGGGGTCCGCCGCGCTGGCGGTCACCATGCCGTCCGGGGTGGACGGTCCCGGCGCCGCGCTGGCCGAGCTGCAGGGCCACACCGCGACGTCCGACCACGACACCGCCGAGGACGCGCCCCGCGGCGACGTGCCGGACTGGACCCGCGCCGTCGGCTCCGACGTGACGGTGGTCCGGCCCGGGGAGGCCGCAGGCGACGACGGCGGCAGCGTCCGCGTGCACCTGACGCTGGCCGGCGGGACGTCGCTGCCGACGGACTGCACCCCGCTGGACCAGGTCGGCATGCCCTTCGACGGGGGAGGGCAGTGGCCCGACCTCGGCGACACCGCCCAGCTGTGCGAGGGCTGGGTCACCGTGCTGCTGGAGGACCAGCTCTACGCCTGGACCGACGACCAGACGCGAGGCTGACCCGGCGATCGGGCATACCGGTACGACGCGGCGGGCATCACCCCACGATGCAGCCCCTGGTCCGCGACAGTGCCGAGATCGACGCCGAGACGTGGGACGACCCGGTGCGGGGCAGGGTGTCGTTCCGGGTGCTCTTCAGCCAGGACCGGACGCCGACAGCCGCGCTGTACACCGGGCTCACCGAGCTGGCCCCCGACGGCTGGCTGGGCCTGCACCGGCACACCGCCACCGAGGTCTACCACCTCGTCGAGGGCAGCGGCGTCGTCGTCCTGGACGGGGTGGAGCACCCGGTGACCGCCGGCTCGGCGGTCTTCATCCCGGGCGACACCGAGCACGGCATCCGCAACACCGGCGAGGGCCCGCTGCGGTTCGTCTACGCGTTCCCGACCGACTCGTTCGACGACGTCCGCTACCGCTTCTCCGCGGAGGAGTGACCTCCCTGCTCAGCGGCCGGCGAGCCGCATCGCCCGGGTCTGCACGTCCGCCCGCAGCTCGGCCTCGTCGACCGTCGTGGACGCCCCGTCACGCACGACCTGCCGCCCGGCCACCCAGGTGTCGCGCACGTGCCGGGAGCCCACCGACCAGACCAGGTGGGTCAGCAGGTCGGTGACCTCGCCGACCGGTACGAAGGCGATGTCGTCGGTGTCGACGTGCACCAGGTCCGCCCGCCGTCCGACGGTCAGCTGGCCGAGGTCCTCACGGCCGATCGCCGCCGCCGCCGCGCCGGTGGCCAGCCAGAACGCCTCGGGGGCGGTGAGCGCAGTGGCGTCCCGCTCGCGCAACCGGGCCAGCTGGGCGGCCAGCCGGAGGTCCTCGAAGAGGTCGAGGTTGTCGTTGGACGCCGGCCCGTCGGTGCCCATGCCGACCCGGATGCCGAGGTCGAGCATGTCCCGCAGCCGGGCGGTGCCGCTGGCCAGCTTCGTGTTGCTGCCCGGGCAGTGGGCCACGGCGACGTCGTACTCGCGCCACAGCTCCAGGTCGCCGTCGTCCATGTGCACGCAGTGCGCGCCCAGCACCCGGCCGCCGAGCACGTCGTGCGCGGCCAGGAGCTGCGGCACGCTGAGGCCGTGCTGTGCCAGCAGCCCGGCGCCCTCCGTCGTGGTCTCGGCGACGTGCGTGGTCAGCAGCAGGCCGTGCTCGCGCGCCGCCTCGGCCGCCTGGGTGAGCACCGGCAGCGGCACGGTGTAGGCCGAGTGCGGGCCGATGCCCCACTCGACCTGGTCGTCACCGGTGCCGGCGGAGTCGGTGGCGCGGGCGAGCTGCTCGTCGAACGTGCCGAAGCCGGGCAGGCCGATCAGCGGGTGGGTGATCACCCCGCGGGCGCCGGTGCGCCGCACCGCAGCGGCCATCCGCTCGGGGTGGAAGTACATCTCGACGCTGGTGGTGACCCCGTGCCGCAGCATCTCCGCCGACGCCGCGGTCATCGCGACCTCGACGTCCTCGGGGGTGAGCTTCGCCTCCCGGGGCCACATCACCTCGTTCAGCCAGCGGTCCAGCGGCAGCCCCTCGCCCTGGCCGCGGAACAGCACCATCGGTGCGTGCGAGTGGGTGTTGACCATGCCGGGGGCGAGCACCCCGGGCAGCGCGGTGACCTCGGCGTCCCCGGCCGGCGGCGCCTCGGCAGCGGGGCCGACCCAGCTGATCAGCCCGTCCTCGACGTCCAGCACGGCATCGGGGACGACGGTGCCGGCGCGGTCCCCGACCACGACGGCGCGGGCGGTGAAGCGGTGCACCATGGGGACAGACCCTACGACCGGCCCGGCCCGGCAGCAGGACGGCGCACGGCGACCGCCGATACCGTGGGCCCCATGTCCGTCCTCGCCGCCGCCACATCCGACGAAGGCGGCATCACCGGCTTCCTGCTCGACCTCATCGACCGGCTGGGGGCGGTGGGCGTCGGCCTGACGATCCTCATCGAGACGGTCATCCCGCCGATCCCCAGCGAGGTCGTGCTCGGCGCGGCCGGGGTGCTGATCAACGACGGCCGGATGTCCCTCGTGCCGGTCATCCTGTGGGCGACCGTCGGCTCGGTGCTCGGGGCGATCGTCCTCTACTGGGTCGGCCGGCTGTTCGGCCCGCGCCGGTCGCACGCCTTCCTCGACCGGCTGCCGCTGGTCGAGACCGCCGACGTGGACCGGACGTTCGAGTGGTTCGCCCGGCACGGTCGCGCCGCGGTCTTCTTCGGCCGGATGGTGCCGATCGTGCGCAGCTTCGTCTCGGTCCCGGCCGGCGTCGTGAAGATGCCGATGCCGCAGTTCCTGCTCTTCACCGCCGCCGGCAGCCTGCTCTGGAACAGCCTGCTCATCGGCCTGGGCGTCGCGGCCGGCGACTTCGTCCAGGCCAACCTGCAGTACCTGGACTACGTGGTCGTGGTGGCCGTCGTCGCCGCCGTGGCCTGGTTCGTCTACAAAAAGGCGACCGGTCGGTTCCACCGTCCGCCGGACGCCGGCACCGACCTCCCCGTGGAGGCCCCCGCCGAGGAGCGGGACCAGGCATGACCGCACCGAGGACGCGACCGGCCGTGGTCGCCTTCGACGTCAACGAGACGCTGCTGGACCTCGCCCCCGTCCAGGCCACGCTGATCGAGAACGGCGAGCCGGGGCACCTCCTGCCCACCGTCTTCAGCCGCACGCTGGCGCTGGGGTTCGCTGCCGCCACCGCCGGCACCCGGTGCCGGTTCCGGGACGCGTTCGAGGCCGCACTCGCCCAGCTGACCGGGTTGTCGGCGGCGCAGCGGACGGCGGTGGCCGACGCCTTCGGTGAGCTCAGCCCGCACCCCGACGTCGAGCCCGCGCTGCGCCGGCTGACCTCCGCGGGGGTGCGCGCGGTGACGCTCAGCCAGGGGACGCCAGGCGTCGCCGAGGCCGGGCTGTCCCGCGGCGGGGTGACCCCACTGGTCGAGCGGACCTTGACCACCGAGTCGATCGGCGTCTGGAAGCCTGACCGGGCGGCCTACCTCTGGGCGGCCGGGGTGTGCGACGTGGCGCCGGCGGAGCTGGCGCTGGTCGCCGTCCACTCCTGGGACGTGCACGGTGCCCAGCGCGCCGGCCTCACCGGCGGCTGGTGCTCCCGCGCCGAGTCCGCCTACGCCGCGGTGTACGAGCCGCCGCACGTGCAGGGCGCGTCCCTCCTGGAGGTCGTCGAGGCGCTGCTGGCGCTGCCGCCGGCGTGACCGCCGCGGAGGTCCCCACCCCCCTCGGCCCTGCCCGCGTGCACCGCGCCGAGCCGGCGGGCGACGTCCGCGGCACCCTCGTGCTGGGTCATGGCGCCGGCGCCGGGTCGGACTCCGCCGACCTGCTCGCCGTCTCCGCCGCCGCGTGCGCCGCCGACTGGCGGGTGCTGCGGGTCGACCAGCCGTGGGTGGTGGCCGGCAGGCGGATCGCACCCGCCCCGGCCCGGCTGGACGAGGGCTGGACGGCGGTGCTGGACGCACTCCGCACCAACGGACTGCTGACCGGCCCGCTGGTGCTGGGCGGGCGCAGCGCCGGGGCCCGGGTGGCCTGCCGGACGGCGGCCGGACAGGGAGCCGCCGGGGTGCTGACGCTGGCCTTCCCGCTGCACCCGCCCGGCAAGCCGGAGAAGAGCCGCGCGCCCGAGCTGCAGCAGGTCGCCGTCCCACTGCTGGTGGTGCAGGGGGAGACCGACGCGTTCGGCCGCCCCGATGAGGTGGTCGCCGCGCTCGCCGGTCACCCCGGAACGGTCGCGGCGGTGCCGGGCGACCACGGGCTGAAGAAGGACCCCGCCGCCGTGGCCGCCGCAGCCGTGGCCTGGCTGCCCGCCACTGACCCGCTCGCTGGCCCGTCTCCCCACACGGGAGACTGTCCTCCCGCACCAACGCTGGTGCGGGAGGACAGACGGTGATCAGGTCACCTGATCACCGTCCGGAGGCTCCTACCTGCGGCGGCGGCGCACCAGCAGGGCGATCAGCAGCGCCAGCACGGTGACCCCGGCCGCCGGCGCGGCGTAGCGGGTCAGCGCCGCCCCGCCGGCCACCTCGAGCAGGTCGATCGGCTCCGGCTCGGCCGGGGTCACCGGCCGCCGCGGCGTGCTGGGGGTGCTGCGCACCGGGCCGCCCCCGGCCGGGCGGTTCGGCGGGGCGGTGGTGCCGGTCGGCGGCTTGCTCGGCGCCTTGCGCGGGCCACCGTCCGGCGCGTCGGCCGCCGTCGTGGAGGCCGGCTCGGCGTCGGCTGCCTGGTCCTCGACCGTCCCGGTGCCGGAGAACGGTGCCGGACTGCCGGCAGCCGGGGCGGTGTCGCCGGCGGCTGGGGCCGTGTCGCCGGCAGCCGGGGCGGTGCCGGTGGCGGCCGGCGCGCCCTTCGTCGGCGGGGCCAACGGATCCGGGACCGCAGCCTTGGCCGGGGCGCTCTTGGCGGGAGCGGCCTTCTTGGCCGCCGTCGCCGGAGCCGCCGCCTGCTCCGCGTCTGCTGCCTTGTCCGCCGCCGCAGCGGCGGTCTTCTTCGCCGCGGCACCGGCCTTCTCGGCCGCGCCGGCCGCCGGGGTGTCACCGGCAGCGCCCTCGACGCTCGCCGCGGCCTCCTCGACGACGCCGGCGGTGGTCGCGGCGGCCTTGGCGGCAGCGGCGGTGGCCTTCCCCGCCACGGTCGGCTCCTGCGTGCCCACGGCCGCTGCGGCCCGGGAGGCGTCACCCTCGGCGTCGCCGCTGGCCAGCTGGGCGGAGAGCTTGTCGGCGAACTGGCCGAGCAGCTTGTTGCCGACGTCGGTCATGACGCCGCGGCCGAACTGGGCGGGCCGGCCGGTGATGTTCAGGTCGGTCAGGACGTCGACGCGGGTGGTGTCGCCCTCGGCCGCGAGCGTCGCGGTGATGACGGCCGCGGCGGTGCCGTTGCCGCGCTGGTCCTTGCCGCGGGCGTCGATGACCGCACGGTGGGCGGCCTCGTCCTTCTCCACGAACGACGCCTTGCCCTGGTAGGTCAGGTTGATCGGCCCGAGCTTCACCTTGACCCGGCCGGTGAAGTCGTCACCGGTCACCGAGTCGAGGGCGGCCCCGGGCATGCAGGGGGCGATGCGCTCGATGTCCAGCAGCACCCGCCAGGCTTCGTCGATCGGCACCGGCACGGTGAACGCGTTCTCCAGCTGCACTGCAGGACCTCCGAGAGTGGGCAGCCCGGGCGGGAGGCGACGAGTCGGCGACAGCCCGTCCGGGTCGTGCGGTGATCGAGGCGAGACGGCGACGCTACCGCGCCCCTGCCGGCGCCGCCGGACCGGTCACGTCACGGATGTGACGGACCGGTCCGGCGCTACGCCGCTACAGGCCGACCGCGGCTGCCAGCGCCCGCCGGGTGAGCACCTGGGCGAGGTGCTGCCGGTAGTCGGCCTGGGCGTTCAGGTCGTTGCTGGGGCTGGTGCCCTCAGCGGCCTGGGCGGCCGCCGCAGTCACCGTCTCCATGCTGACGTCCACCCCGACCAGCGCCGCCTCGGTGGCCGAGGCCCGCAGCGGGGTCGGCCCCATGTTGGTCAACCCGATCCGGGCCTCCGCGATCCGGCCACCCTCCCGCCGGACGGCCGCGGCCACCGCCACGATCGACCAGGCCTGGGCCACCCGGTTGAACTTCTCGTACCGGACCCCCCAGCCCTCGCCGAGCTTGGGCACCCGGATCTCGACCAGCAGCTCCCCCTCCTCCAGCGCGGTGGTGAGGTAGTCGACGAAGAACTCCGCGGCGGGCACGGTGCGCCGCCCGCCCGGCCCGGCGAGCACGAACTCCGCGTCCAGGGCCAGCGCGACCGCCGGGAGGTCCCCGGCCGGGTCTGCGTGCGCCAGGGCACCGCCGAACGTGCCGCGGCGGCGCACCTGCCGGTCGGCCACCGTCTCGGTGGCCTGCACGATGAGCTGGCCGTACTGGGCCAGCAGCGGGTCGGTGAGGACGTCGGCGTGCGTGGTCATCGCCCCGATGACCAGCATGTCGCCGTCCTCCCGCACCCCACGCAGCTCCTCGACCCGGGTGAGGTCGACGAGCACCTCGGGAGCGGCGAGCCGCAGCCGCATGACCGGGATCAGCGACTGCCCGCCGGCCAGGACCTTGACGTCCTCACCGCCCTCGGCGATCGCCTGCAGGGCCTCCTCGACCGTCGTCGGGCGGGCGTAAGCGAACGGTGCGGGAATCACAGGTGACCTCCGGAGGACGACGGATCGGTGGACGCGGCAGCCGTCTCGCCGGCGGTGGCGCCCTGGGCGTTGGAACCGGCGGCGGCCCGGTCTCCGCCGTCGCCGCCCTGGTGGATCGCCCGCCACACCCGTTCCGGGGTGAGCGGCATCCGGATGTCGGTGACGCCCAGGTGCCGGACGGCGTCGAGCGCGGCGTTGACCACCGCCGGGGTGCTGGCGATGCAGCCGGCCTCCCCGACGCCCTTGGCGCCCAGTGGGTTGCTGGTCGCCGCGTGCACGGTGTTGCCGGTGTCGAAGTGCGGCAGGTCCGAGGCCGCCGGCACCAGGTAGTCGACGAAGCTGCCGGTGGTCAGGTTGCCCTCGGCGTCGTAGATCGCCTCCTCGTACATCGCCTGGGCGATCCCCTGGGCCAGGCCGCCGTGCACCTGGCCCTCGACGATGAGCGGGTTGACGATCGTGCCGACGTCGTCGACGCAGGCGTACTTCCGGATCTTGGCGAACCCGGTCTCGGTGTCGATCTCCATCGCGCAGATGTGCGTGCCGTGCGGGAAGGAGAAGTTCTCCGGGTCGAAGGTGGCCTCGGCGTCGATGGTCGGTTCGACGCCCTCCGGGTAGTCGTGCGCGGCGAAGATCGCCAGGGCGACCTCCTGGATGCCGACCCCGGCGCCCGGCGTCCCCCGCACGGTGAACTTCCCGCCGGTGAACTCGAGGTCGTCGGCGTTGGCCTCCAGCAGGTGGGCGGCGATCACCCGGGCCTTCTCCACCACCTTCTCCGCGGCCTTCACGACCGCGGTGCCCCCGACGACCAGCGACCGGGAGCCGTAGGTGTCCAGCCCGCGCGAGGAGATGGCGGTGTCGCCGTGCAGCACCTCGACGTCCTCGAACGGCACGCCGAGCTGGTCGGCGACGATCTGGCTCCACGCCGTCTCGTGCCCCTGGCCGTGCGGCGTGGAGCCGGTGACCACCTCGACCTTGCCGGTGGGCAGCATCCGGATCGACGCCTGCTCCCAGCCACCCGCGCCGAAGGCGAGCGAGCCGAGCACCCGGGAGGGGGCCAGCCCGCACATCTCGGTGAAGGTGGAGAAGCCGATGCCCAGCTGGACCGGGTCGCCGGACTCCCGGCGACGCTTCTGCTCGGCCCGCAGCTCGTCGTAGCCCAGCAGCTCCAGCGCCTGCTCGGTGGCCTGGTGGTAGTCGCCGGAGTCGTACTCCAGCCCGGCGACCGTGGTGAACGGGAACTCCTCGGCGTTGATCCAGTTCTTCCGACGCACCTCCAGCGGGTCCATGCCCAGCTCGACGGCGAGCTCGTCCATGATCCGCTCGATCGCGAAGGTGGCCTCGGGCCGGCCGGCGCCGCGGTAGGCGTCGGTGGGCACCTTGTTGGTGAAGACGCCGTCGCACTCGAACCGGTAGGCCGGGAACTTGTAGATCCCCGGGAACATGAACGCGCCCAGCGCCGGGACGCCGGGGGTGATGAGCCGCAGGTAGGCGCCCATGTCGGCCAGCAGCCGCACCCGCAGGCCCTTGACGGTGCCGTCGCGGTCGGCGGCGACGTCGATGAACTGGACCTGGTCGCGGCCGTGGTGGGCGGTCATCAGCGACTCACCGCGGGTCTCGGTCCACTTGACCGGCTTGCCCAGCCGCCGCGCGATGAGCAGGCAGAGGATCTCCTCCGGGTTGACCTGCAGCTTCCCGCCGAACCCGCCACCGACGTCGGGGGCGATCACCCGCAGCTTGTGCTCCGGGATGCCGGTGACCATCGCGGCCATCACCCGCAGGATGTGCGGGATCTGGGTGGCCGACCACATCGTGTAGTTGTCGCCGGAGGGCTGGACGACGACCGAGCGGGGCTCCATGAACGCCGGGATCAGCCGCTGCTGGACGAACCGGCGGCTGACCACGACCTCGGCGTCGGCGAACGCCTGCTCGGTGTCACTGCCCGTGCCGGCCTCGCCGGCGTCGAAGACGAAGTGGTAGCTGGTGTTCGACGTGGTGTGGTCGTGCACCAGGGGCGAGCCCTCCTGCACGGCCTGCTCCATGTCCAGCACGACCGGCAGCGGCTCGTAGTCGACGTCGATCGCCTCGAGGGCGTCGGCGGCGGCGGTGCGGCTGCGGGCCACGACGACCGCGACCGCCTCGCCCACGTGGTTGACCTGCTCGACGGCGATCGAGGGGTGCCCCGGGTTGACCATGTCCGGGGTGACCGGCCAGGCGCAGGGCAGCGAGCCCTGCTCCTCGGCGAGGTCGGCCCCGGTGTAGACGGCGACGACGTTCGGCCGCTCCTTCGCCGCGCTGACGTCCAGGTGGGTGATCCGGCCGTGGGCGACCGGGCTGCGCAGCACCGCGAGGTGCAGCATCCCGGGCAGCACCATGTTGTCGGTCCAGGTCGTCTTGCCGGTGATCAGCCGGGCGTCCTCCTTGCGGCGACGCGCCTGCCCCACCTCCTTGGCCGGCGGCAGGCCGACCGAGGAGGTCGGGTCCTCGACCGCGGTCATGCCTGCACCGCCACGTGCTCGGCGGCCGCGGTGTCGACGGCGGCCGGCTCGGCCTGCGGGTCGTCGGCGGCCTTGCCCGACATCTCCGCCGCCGCCTGGCGCACCGCCCGGACGATGTTCTGGTACCCGGTGCAGCGGCAGAGGTTGCCCTCGATGCCCTCACGGACCTCCTCGTCGGTGGGGTCGGGGTTCTCCTTCAGCAGGTCGATCGAGGCCATGATCATCCCGGGCGTGCAGAACCCGCACTGCAGGCCGTGCATCTCGTGGAAGGCCCGCTGCACGGGGTGCAGGGTGGCGCTGTCGCCCTCGCCGGTGGCGACGCCCTCGATCGTGGTGACCTGGCAGCCGTCGGCCTGGACCGCGAACACGGTGCAGGACTTCACGGCCTGGCCGTCCAGGTGCACGGTGCAGGCACCGCAGTTGCTGGTGTCGCAGCCGACGACGGTGCCGACCTTGCCCAGCTGCTCCCTCAGGTAGTGGACCAACAGGGTCCGTGGCTCGACGTCGTCCGTGTAGGACGCCCCGTCGACCCGCACGTTGATCTGGGTCACGAGTCCTCCGCTCCGTTGCAGGGCCGTTCGTGGCCGAGAACACCCGGCCTCGGCGTGAGTGTGTCAACGGACACACTCACGCGCCAGACCGAGTTGGCTGCTCGGGACGGCGGGCCGCGGGCGGACCCGGCTGCGGGCGGGCCGGCTGCCGGCGGAAGCGGGTCAGGCGGCGGCGGGTCAGGCGGCGGCGCGCAGCTCCCGGCGACGCAGCACGGCCGAGGCGGCCAGGAAGCCCAGGCCGAGGACGGCGAGCCCGGCGCCCACCACGCTCGGCGCCCGGTAGCCCAGGCCGGCGGCGATGACCAGACCACCGAGCCAGGCGCCCAGGGCGTTGGCCGCGTTGAGCGCCGAGTGGTTCAGCGCGGCGCCGAGCATCTGTGCCTCACCGGCGACCTCCATCAGCCGCAGCTGCAGGAGCACGACCATCGTGGAGGCGGCCGCGGCGATGGTGAACACCGTGACGATCAGCGCCAGGGCGTTGCCGGCGGCCACCGCCATCACGCCGAGGAGCACGCCGGTGGCGACCGTCGCCCCGACCAGCGAGCGGAACAGCGCCCGGTCGGCGAGCCGTCCGCCCAGCACCGTCCCGAGGACGCCACCCACCCCGAAGGCCAGCAGCACGACCGGCACGAAGCCGGCCGACCGGCCGGCCACCTCGGTGACGATCGGCGCGATGTAGCTGTACATGGCGAACATCCCGCCGAAGCCGACGGTGGCGACCAGCAGGGTCAGGACCACCTGGGGCCGGCGCAGGGCACCCAGCTCGGTGCGGATCGTCGCCTCCGACCGCCCGGGCACCGACGGGACGACGGTGAGCACGGCCAGCAGCGTGACGGCGCCGATGACCACGACCGCCCAGTAGGCCGAGCGCCAGCCCAGCTGCTGGCCCAGCCAGGTCGCGGCGGGCACCCCGGCGACGTTGGCGGCCGCCAGCCCGAGCATCACCGAACTGACCGCGCGGCCGCGCAGGTGGGCCGGCACCAGGGACGCGGCGATCAGTGAGGCGACGCCGAAGTAGGCGCCGTGCGGGAGGCCGGCGACGAAGCGGGAGAGCACCAGGGAGCCGTAGCCGGGGGCCAGCGCGCTGAGGGTGTTGCCGACGACGAACGCCACCATCAGCCCCATCGCCAGGCGCCGGCGTGGCAGCCGGGCGCCCAGCGCGGCGAGCACCGGGGCGCCGACGACGACGCCGAGGGCGTAGGCGGAGATGACGTGCCCGGCCTCGGGGATCGTCGCGTCCACCCCGCGGGCGATGTCGGGCAGCAGGCCCATGGTCACGAACTCGGTGGTGCCGATGGCGAACCCGCCGAGCGCGAGGGCGACGATCGCCAGGACGGCGGTGCGGGTGGACGGTGCGGTGGGGACCGACGTCGTCGAGACGGCGGGGGCTGCGCTCACAGCTGGCCCAAGACGTTGCCCGCCGCCACCATTCCCACCGCCGTCGCGACCCGTTCGGGTGGTTCGGCGCGAGCCGGAGGCCCTCCGTGCCGATGCTCCCCCGAGGACCGGGAGGAGGCCGTCATGGCCGAGCAGAGACGACGCACCGCGGGCAGCCGCCCCGTGGCGCGGCGGCGCGCCCCCGCCCGGCGGCGCGCCCCGGCCCGGCGCCGGGACCACACCCGCTGGCTGGTCCCGCTGCTGGCCGCCACCGTCGGCGCGGTCGTGCTCGCCCCGCAGCTCACGCCGGTGCTCGTCGACCTGACTGCCACGAACGCACCGGTGGCGCAGGACTCCGTCGCCGGCCCGGCCCCGGTTGCGGCGCCCGTGCCCGCGGAGGTGCCCGTGCTCGCGCAGGGCGTGGACACCCTGGCCGACGTTGCCGCCGCCCGCGCGGAGACCCGCTCGCGCGCCGAGGTGGCCGCCGGTGGCGGCGGCCTGGTCGTCCCCCAGCCGCCGCGCCCCGGACGAATCTCGATCATGCCCAACGCGTCGGTCGGCCGGGCGCCCGTCTACAAGCTGGAGCCCGACGGCTGCGGGGGCGCCGGCACCACACCGCGCCGGATCGTCCCCGGCGTCGTCCCCGGGCCGGGGTCGGCGACGTTGGACTGGATGTCGGACAACCGGCCCGAGGTGGTCGGGTACCGGGTCCAGGCGGTCAGCCAGCGACTCGTCGGAGGGCAGCAGCCGCCGCCGGTCGTGCGGGCCGTCGACCAGGTCGAGGGCTGCCAGCCGATGACCGTCACGATCGACGGGCTGGCCCCCGGCGAGCCCTACGTCTTCTGGTTCGAGGAGCAGGTGACCAGCGCCAGCACCGGGGTGACCCGGATGGTGCAGGTGGGCACGACCGCCGCCGTCGTCATCGGCTGACCCGCGCCGCCGCTCAGTGAGCGGCGACGGCGGCCATCTCGGGGTCGGGCTCCTCGAGCTGCCACGGGCGGACGACGACGACCAGGACGACGATCGCCAGCACCAGCGACCCGACGATCACCGCGCCCATCGCCACCGCGTCGTTGCCCAGCAGGCCGACCAGCGGGGAGACCGCAGCGCCGACGCCGAACTGCACCGCACCGAGCAGCGCCGCCGCGGTGCCGGCCGACTCGCCGTGCCGGGAGAGGGCGAGGGCCGGGGCGTTGGGCAGCGCCAGGCCGCAGGCGAACAGCACCGCCCACAGCGGGATCGCGACGGCGAACAGGCCGCCGGTGCTGGTGGCAGCCAGCAGGAGCAGCACCGCGCCGGAGACCGCGCCGGCCACCGTGCCGGCGACGAGCACCTGCGCCGGGGAGAAGCGGCGCAGCAGCAGCGGGTTGAGCTGGGTGGCGGCGATCAGCCAGAAGGCACCGGCGCCGAACAGCAGCCCGAACTGCTGCTCGTCGAGGCCGAACTGCCGCTGGTAGACGAACGACGAGCCGGAGACGTAGGCGAACAGCCCGGCCATGGTCAGGCCGGCGACCAGCACCAGGCCGACGTAGCTGCGATCCCGGAACAGCGACCGGTAGCCGCGCAGCGTGCCGCCGACCCCCTCGGTGCTGCGGCGCTCGGGCGGCAGGGTCTCCCGGATCAGGAAGAAGCCGATCGCCAGCAGCGCCAGGCCGTAGAGCGCGAGGATCAGGAAGACCCCGCGCCACGAGGTGAAGCGGAGGACCTCCCCGCCGATCGTGGGCGCCAGCACCGGCGCGGCGCCGAGCACCAGGAACAGCCGGGAGAGCATCGTGGCCGCCGCACGGCCGACGAACAGGTCGCGGACGACGGCGATCGCGATCACCGCACCGGCCGCGGTGCCCACGCCCTGCAGCACCCGCAGGGCGCCCAGGACGGCGATGTTCGGGGCGAGCAGCACCAGCAGCGAGGCGACCACGTGCACCGCCGTGCCGGCGAGCAGCGGGCGGCGGCGGCCGAACCGGTCGGACAGCGGGCCGAGCACCAGCTGGCCCAGCGCGAGGCCGATCAGCGTGCCGGTGAGCGTGAGCTGCACCGCCGCGGACGTCGTCTCCAGCTCGGTGGCGATCGTCGGCAGGGCCGGCAGGTACATGTCGATGGTGAGCGGCCCGAGCGCGACGAACGCGCCCAGGGTCAGCGCGAGGCGCGCGGTCTTCGGCTTCTCCACCTGCGGGTCGGGCAGGCCGGAGACGTCGACCGGGGCGGCGGCGTCGGCCTGGGCCGGCGCGGCCGGATCTCGTCGTGCGGAGTGCTGGGTGGCGGTCATCGGGTCCCCCTGGTCGGTGCTGTGCTCCCGCGGGACCGACGCTGGCCACGTTCGCGATACCTGGGCGACAAGGCTGCATGATGCAACTGCATTCCGGCTGGACGGGGTGTTCAGCCGCACGTCACCCCGACGTCACCCCCGTGGGGCGACCGGCTCGGGTGCGGCGGGCAGCAGCGCCCGGCCGTCCCGGGCCCGCAGCGCCCCCCACCAGAGCCCGGCCCCGTACGCCAGGTCCTCCAGCCGGCGGCCGGCCGCGAAGGCCGGCAGGTCGATCTCCCGGCGGTGCGGCCACCAGCCGGCCACGGCGTCGGCGACCGCCACCGCACCGGCCGCCCGCCGCGCCCGGCGGGAGACCAGCGCCGCGGCCACGGTCAGCGGCCAGTGGTGCCGGGTCACCGAGCGGGCCAGCGCCCGCCCGGACGACGCCGTCCCGCGCAGCACCAGGCCGGCCGCCCAGCCGATCGGCAGCGATCGGCCGGGCACCGCCACCCGTCGGGCGAGCAGGACGCTGGCCCGGCCGAGCACGCCGAGGGAGCCCAGCAGGCCCCACCGGCCGGCGAACGCCGGGAGCACCCAGGCCGCCAGCGACCAGGGCGAGATCACCAGTGGGGCGACCGCGGCGCCGTGCCGCTGGGCGAGCAGCGCCGCGCCGGTGCCGTAGAACGCCCGGCGCCGCAGCCAGTCGCCGAGCTCGACGCGGTGGTCGTGGGCGACCCGCGCGGCCGGCTCGTAGCGCACCCGCCAGCCGGCGCCGGTGAGCCGCCACACCAGGTCGACGTCCTCGGCGACCGGCATCGCCTCGTCGAAGCCGTCCGCCAGCGCGGTCCTCCGGGCCAGCAGCGCCGCGCTGGGCACGTAGGAGACGCCCGTCCCCGGGGCGACCCGTGCGGCGGCCGGGCCCATGTCCAGCGCGCTGTCCAGCGCCTCGTACCGGGCCACCCAGCCGGGCTGGGCCGGGTCCAGGGCGGTGATCCGGGGCGCGACCAGGGCCAGCCGCGGGTCGGCCAGGTGCCCGGCGAGCGTGGCCAGCCAGCCGGGCTCGGGCACGCAGTCGGAGTCGACGAACGCCACCGCGTCGGTGTCGGCGACCCGCAGCCCGGCGTTGCGGGCGGCGGCCGGGCCGCGGGCGTGCTCGTGCCGGAGCAGCCGCGTGCCGGCGGCCACCGCGGCAACCGCAGGCGGGTCGACCGAGCCGTCGTCCACGACCACCACCGGGCAGCCGGCCGTGCCGGGGTCGGCGCGCAGGGCGGCCAGCAGCCGGGCCAGCCCGTCGGTCCGGTCCTTGACCGGGACGACGACCGTGACGTCGGGCCGCGGCACCTCCGGCACCTCCGGGACGGCGACGCCGGCGTCGAGCAGCCGGGCCGCCAGTGCGGCGCTGCGGGCGTCGGTGACCTCCAGCCGGTCGCCGGCCAGCAGCTCCTGCGCGGCGGGGGAGAGCCGGAGCAGCCGGGCCGGGGAGCCGCCGAGCAGCGCCGTCCCGCCGTCCCGGCGCTCGACGCCCGGGCCGAGCACCACGGTGAAGCCGTCGGGCAGCCGGTCGGTGGGGGGCGGGTTCATCGCCGGGCGAGCACCGCGTCGGTGGTGGTGAGGGCGATCAGCGGCGCGTAGAGCGCCATCGCGGCCAGCGCCCGGTCGTGGTCGGCGTCGCTGGCTCCCGCGCAGGCGTCGGTGACCACCTGCACCGGCACCCCGGCGTCCGCGGCGGGCAGGGCGGTGGAGAGCACGCAGCAGTCGGTGGAGACGCCGGCCAGCACCAGCGGCCCGGCCCCGACCAGGGCGGCGAGCTCGGGGCCCCACTTGCCGAACGTGGTCGCGTCGAGCACCGGCGCGTCGCCCGGGTCGTCGACCAGCGCGTACAGCGGCGCGTCCGGCGGTTGCCGCGCGAAGGGGTACTGCGCGTAGTAGGGCACCCAGGCCCCGGCCGGCTCGGCCGGGGCGACGAAGCGGGTGTGCACCACGCGCCCGGCGAAGGCCGTGGTCAGCCGGCGGATCGCCGGGTGCACCTCGGCGAACCGGGGCGCGCCCCACGGGGAGTCCCGGTCGGCGAAGACGTGCTGGGCGTCGACCACCACGAGCACGCCGTCGGTCACGCCGCCTCCTGCCGCCGCACCGCGCCCCGGCGCAGCAGCAGTGTGCCGGCGAAACCGACGGCCAGGGCGACCAGGACGCCGAGGTTGGCGAAGGCCCAGTCGCCGTCCTTGCCGCCCAGGCCCACCGGGCCGAGCAGGTAGCCCTGCCAGGTCAGCCAGGTGGCGTAGGTGTTGGTGACCAGCCCCCAGCCGAGCACGGTGCCGAGCCCGAGCAGCGCCAGCGGGACCGGCGGGACCGAGCCGTAGCGGCCGCGCGGGTCGTACAGCTCGGCCTCGGCGTAGTCGCGGCGGCGCAGCAGCAGGTCGGCCAGCACGATCCCGCACCAGGCCGCGACCGGGACCCCGAGGGTGATCAGGAAGCCCTGGAACTGGACGAAGAAGTCGCCCTCGGCGAGGAAGACGACCCAGATGGCGCCGAGCACCATCAGCAGGCCGTCGATCGAGGCGGCGACCGGGCGGGGGACTCGCACGCCGGCGGCGAGCAGGGACAGGCCGGAGGAGTAGATGTCCAGCAGGGCGCCGCCGACCAGCCCCAGGACGGCGACCAGGGCGAAGGGCACCAGGAACCAGGTGGGGAGCAGGGCGGCCAGGGCACCGATCGGGTCGGCGCTGATCGCCGCCGCCAGGTCGGTCGACGAGCCGGCCAGCAGCAGCCCCACGACCAGCAGGACGACCGGGGCCAGCGCGGAGCCGAACGTCGTCCAGCCCACGACGCCGCGGGTGGAGGCGGTGCGCGGCAGGTAGCGGGAGTAGTCGGCCGCGGCGTTGACCCAGCCGAACCCGTAGCCGGTCATCACGAAGACCAGCGCACCGATGAACGCCTGCGTCGACCCGGCGGGCAGGTCGCTGACCACCGCCCAGTCGATCTCATCGGCGACGAGGAGCAGGTAGCCGACGGTCAGCACGCCGGTGACGACGGTGATCACCGTCTGCATGCGCATGATCAGGTCGAAGCCGAGCACGCCGCCGACGACCACCAGCGCGGCGACCACCAGCAGGGCGACGACCTGGGTCGCCGTCCCGCCGCCCCAGCCGAGCTGGGTGAACACGGTGGCGGTGGCGAGGGTGGCCAGCGAGGCGAGCACCGTCTCCCAGCCGACGGTGAGAACCCAGGAGAGGACGGCGGGCACCCGGCCGCCGGTGACGCCGAAGGCGGCGCGGCTGAGCACGAGGGTGGGCGCCGAGCCCCGCTTGCCGGCGATGGCGATGAGGCCGCAGAGCCCGAAGCTGAGCACGATCCCGACGACGCCGGCGACGACGGCCTGCCAGAAGGAGATGCCGAAGCCCAGGACGAACGCGCCGTAGGCCAGGCCGAGCACGCTGACGTTGGCACCGAACCACGGCCAGAACAGCTGGCGCGGGGTGCCCTTGCGCTCGGCCTCGGCGATCACGTTGATGCCGTTGGTCTCCACCGCCACCCGCGGGGTGGCGGCCTCCGCCGGGGGCCCGGCCTCCCCCGTTGCCTGGTGCGCCATCCGTGCGTGCTCCGTCCTCGCCGGCGGTGCTGGCGCCCCGCTCCCGGTGCGGGACCCTAACCGCGGCCACCGACACCGGCGCGGGACTCCGGGCGCCGATGCATCGACAGCCGATGCATGGAGCCGCTAGCGTCCGGCCATGGACGTGCGGCCGCTCACCGAGCCGACCTTCTTCGTGCTGGCGGCCCTGGCCGACCGGCCTCGGCACGGGTACGGAGTGATCGCCGAGGTCCAGGGCCTGTCCGGCGGCCGGGTGACGCTGCGGGTCGGCACGCTCTACGGCGTGCTCGACCGGCTGGTCGCCGAGGGGCAGGTGGCGCCGGACCGGGAAGAGGTGCACGCCGGCCGGCTGCGCCGCTACTACCGGCTCACCGACGCCGGCCGACTGGCACTGGAGGCCGAGCTCGCCCGGCAGGAGACCAACGCCCGCGCCGTACGGGCCCGGCTCGCGGTGCGGCCGGCATGAGCCCGCTGGAGCAGCGCTACCGACGGCTGCTGACCTGGCTGCCCGAGCCGGCCCGGTCGCGCTGGGCCGACGACATGACCGAGACCTACCTGCAGGTGGAGACCGCCGACGACCCCGAGTACGCGGAGTTCGGCAGCCCGTCGCTGACCGACCGGCTGGACGTCGCCCGGCTGGCGTTGCGGCTCCGGCTGGGTGCCCCCGGCGCCTCGGTCCGCGCCGTGGCGACCGGTCGGACGGTGCGGCTGGTGGCCGTGGCCGGCACGGTGGCGCTGGCCTCGCTGGGGCTGCTCGGGCTCTTCTCGACGGCGTGGCTGCACGGCCGGCTCCCGTTCATCGACGCTCCGGACCTCGGCGGCCGGCTGCTGTGGGGGCCTTCATACGCGGTCCACACCGTGGTCAGCGCGCTCACCGTCGCGCTGGCGGTCTGCGCCGCCCGCGGGCTGGCCGCCACCCGCCCCCTGGCCGTCGTCGTGCTGATCGGGCAGCTGGTGCCGGCGGTCGTCGCGGTGATCCGGCCGGTGGAGCTGCTGGTCCAGCTGACGATCGCCGTCCCGCTCGTCGCCGCCGCGCTCATGCCCACCGGCGCTCCGCTGCACCGGCCGCTGTGGCTGATCCCCGTCCCGCTGGTCGCCTCGGTGTCGGTGACGGCGCTCCGCCCGGGCGAGCCGCCGGAGTGGACCTGGGGGCTCTTCGACCCGGTGGTGCAGTGGGCGCTGCTGACGGTCGTGGCCGGCGCCGTGCTGCTGCTGCGCCGCGGGCGGGCGCGGGGGCCGGGTGAGCTGGCGGTGGCGGTGCTGGCCGCGACGACGCTGCCGGCGCTGGCCAGCCGCTGGCCGTACGACACACCCTCCGGCTACGCGACAGTCGTGGTTCTGGCCACCCTGGCCGCCGCCGCCACGGCGGTCGTCACCGGCGCCATCGGGCTGCGCGCCGTCCGCGTCCTGCCGATGGTGCCGGCCGACCGCTGACACGACGACGCCCCCGCCGGTCCGGGTGGACCGACGAGGGCGTCAGGCAGGTGGTGCGTCAGCTGCGGGTGCGCGCGCCGTACCGCTGGTTGAACTTCTCGACCCGGCCGGCGGTGTCGAGGACCCGCTGGTTGCCGGTCCAGAACGGGTGGGACGACGCGCTGATCTCGACCGGGACCACCGGCAGCGTCTCGCCGTCCAGCTCGATCGTCCGGCTGGTCTGCACGGTGGAGCGGGTCCGGAACGTGGCCCCGGTCGCGGTGTCCTGGAAGACGACGGTGCGGTACTCGGGGTGGATGCCGTGCTGCATGGCTGGTCCTCTCGGTCTGCGCGGGACGTCCACCCCCGTTGGGGCGGGCTGATCGCGACTGTCTGGGTCAACCACCCCTACGGGCCCGCTGTTCCCGGCCCAGGGCCGCAGGAGGAGCCGCCTGCGGTGACCGGACCGTGACCTCCGTGTGCTTAGGTCAGCCTCACCTGACCCACCGAAGGAGCTCGAATGTCCCGCCTCCCCCTCCGCCGCAGGGCCGTCCGCGGCACCGCGCTGCTGGCCGCCGCCCTCGTCATCACCAGCTGCGGGGGTTCCGACTCCAGCGACGACACCGCGGCCGAGGGCACCGACCCGGCGACCGGGTCGTCGGACGCCTTCCCGGTCACCGTCGAGACCGCCTTCGGCGACGTGACGGTCCCGGAGGAGCCGACCCGGGTCGTCGCCCTCGGCTGGGGCGACGCCGAGATGGCGCTGGCGCTCGGCGTCCAGCCGGTCGGCGCCAGCGACTGGCTCGGCTTCGGCGGCGAGGGCGTGGGCCCGTGGGCCGAGGGGCTCTACGACGAGGCCCCGGAGATCATCGAGACGCTGGAGCCCAGCCTCGAGGCGATCGCCGCGCTGGACCCCGACCTGATCCTGGACACCAAGTCCCCCGCCACCGAGGAGCGGTACCAGGCGCTGAGCGCCATCGCGCCGACCATCAGCCAACCGGTGGGCACCGACCCCTACATCGTCCCCTTCGAGGAGCAGCTCGACCTGGTCGGCCAGGCGCTGGGCAAGACGGAGGAGGCCGAGGAGGTCGCGGCCGAGGTCGACGAGGCCTTCGCCGCCGCCGCCGAGGCACACCCGGAGTTCGACGGCACCGAGGTGGCGGTCGCCGCCTACACCGCCGAGGGCTTCGGCGCCTACGTCAGCGGTGACTCGCGGGTCGACTTCATGGAGCAGCTCGGCTTCGTGAACAAGCCGGCCATCGAGGAGCTGGCCACCGACAGCTTCTACGTGCCGGTGAGCGAGGAGCAGCTCCCGCTGCTCGACGCCGACCTGACCGTCGCCTTCCCGATCTTCGTGGAGGCCAGCGAGATCACCGACAACCCGCTGTGGCAGGCGATCCCGTCCGTGCAGGCCGGCAACGCCGTGGTGCTCGACGACGAGACGCTGACCAGCGCCTTCTCGATCGGCACGCCGCAGGGCATCCAGTACGCCCTGGACAACGCCGTCCCGCAGTTCGCCGACACGCTCGGCTGACCGCCGGAACCACCTGACCGGACCGGCGCCGCCGGGCAGCACCTGGCTCAGCCCAGGAGCCGCCCGGCGGCGTCGGCGTCCCAGGCCCGTACGGCGGCGACCAGCCGGCCGGTCAGCGTCCGCAGCAGGTTCGCTCCCTCCGCCGCCGAGGCACCGGCCGGGTCGCCGAGCACCCCGTCCGGGCTCACCGCCCGCACGCCCTCGGCCCGCAGCCGGGGCAGCAGCTCCCCGATCGGTGCGGTCTCCCCCGCGGCGGCGAGCTCCGGGCGGACCCCAGCAGGTTCCACGTGCAACATCAGTGACGTCTCGGTGCGCCCGGCGTGTGCGTCGCCCCCGGGCACCCCGCACGGGAACCAGACGACGTCGCGACCCTCGCCCCGCAGCTGTGGCACGGCCGCCCGCAACGCCTCGACGTTGCCGCCGTGCCCGTTGACCACCAGCAACCGGCCGGCCCAGCGTCCGGCCGAGCGCCCGTACTCCACCAGCAGGGTGGTCAGCGCGGCGGTCCCGATCGAGATCGTGCCGGGGAAGTCCTCGTGCTCACCACTGGCGCCGTACGCCAGCGCCGGGGCGAGCACCGCGCCGTCCAGCTCGCCGACGGCGGCCTCCGCCACCGCCTGGGCGACGGCGGTGTCGGTGGTCAGCGGCAGGTGGCGGCCGTGCTGCTCGACCGACCCGAGCGGGACGACGAGCAGCGGCCGGCCCTCCAGGTCGGGCCAGGTCGCCCCGGTCAGCCGCACGACGTCGTCCACGGCTGGGCACCCTGCCAGAGACCGTGTGTGTCGTCCGCCGCCGGAGCGGGCAGCGCAGCCCCCTGACCACCGACACGCAAGGGAGCGGAGCTGCCGGAGGGCGAGCACATCGCCGCGTTGGCCACGACCACCGACGGCACGCTGATGGCCGTCCGATGTCGATGCAGCAGGGCGAGGTCGACGGCGACGTCTCGTCCTTCACCAGCCGGCGCGCCCGCAAGGTCGCCCAGGTCACCGCCAACCCACGAGCCAACGTGGTCACCGCGGGAAGCGGCAGCTGGGTCTCGCTGGCCCCGACATGGTGTTGCCAGGGGTCGACGACGGCGGGGAGCACGCGACTGTCCGGCTGTGACCGCCGGCGCCGTCCGGACTACGCCCGGACGGCGCTCGGCGAGAGCAGTTCGGCGGCGGGGCGGCACCGCTCGGCCGGCTCTGGCCGGGCGAACAGGTATCCCTGAGCCGATCCGCAGTGCAGGTCGACCAGCGCCCGGCGCTGGTCCTCGGTCTCGACGCCCTCGGCGACGACTCCGAGGCCGAGGCTGCGGGCCAGTTCGACGATCGAGGCGACGAGCGTCGCCGACGGGCTCCCGGCCGAGAGGTCGTTGACGAAGCTGCGGTCGATCTTGATCACGTCGGCGGGCAGTCGCCGCAGGTAGGACAGCCCGGCGAAGCCGGTGCCGAAGTCGTCGATGGCGATGGCGACACCGAGAGCGCGGAGCTGCTCCAGCTGACCGGCCACCGCGTCGACGTCTCGCACGAGCACGCCCTCGGTGACCTCCAGGGTGAGCTGGCCGGCGGGGAAGCCGGTGTCCTGCAGGGCAGCGGTGACCTCAGCGGCGATCTCCCGGTCCATCAGCTGGCGGGGCGACAGGTTGACCGCCATCCGTACCGGGTGCCCCGCCGCAGCGGTCCAGGCCGCACCTTGTCGCAGCGCCTGCTGGAGCACCCAGCTGCCGATCTCGGAGATGGCGCCGCTCTCCTCGGCCAGCGGGATGAACTCGGCAGGCGGGACGAGGCCGCGCACCGGGTGGTGCCAGCGGACGAGGGCCTCGAAGCCGGTCGTCCGTCCGTCGGAGAGCCGCACCGTGGGCTGGTAGTGAACCTCGAGCTGCCCGGCGGGGACCGCATGGCCGAGGTCCTGCTGCAGCTCGGCGCGGCGCCGGGCCGCCTCGGCCATCCCGCCGGCGTAGGCGACCACCTGGTTGCCGCCGCGCGCCTTCGCCAGGTACATCGCCAGGTCTGCGTCGCGCAGCAGCGAGTCGGCGGTGTGCTCGCCGGGATCGGTCGACGTGGCCAACCCGATGCTGGCATGAACGGTCGCCAGCCCGCCGTCCAGCCCGATCGGGACGCTGAGCGCCAGCAACATGCGCTCGCCCACCGAGCGTGCCTCGTCCGGGCCGGCCGCCAGCAGGACGGCGAACTCGTCGCCGCCGATCCGGGCCACCAGGTCACCCGGGCGCACGCTGCGCCGGAAGCGCTCGGCCACGGTGAGCAGCACCTGGTCGCCGGCGGCATGCCCGCGACTGTCGTTGACGTCCTTGAAGCCGTCGAGGTCGATGAACAGCAGACTGGCCCGGACGCCGTCCCGGAGCAGTCGGCGGGCGCTCTCCTCCAACTGGGTGCGGTTGGCGGTCCCGGTGAGGGCGTCGCTGAGCACCTGGTCCTCGTTCAGCCGCCAGGCAGCCAGATGGGCCAGGCTCGCGGCGAGCACGAAGGCCGCGTGGATGCCGGCCCACGCCCACGGGTCGTGCATGCCGCCGTGGCCGAAGACCGCGTGCGGGTAGAGCGTGCCGATCACGCCGTGGTGCAGCGTGACGACGACCAGCGCGATGCCGAACGGCACCCAGTGCTGGTACAGCGACACCACGCCGACCATCACGAAGAAGGCGAAGTGCGCCTCGGTGACCCCGCTCCACAGGTGCACCAGGGCGACGGAGGCGGCCATCAAGCTGACCGTCGTCGCGGCCGAACGGGTCGTCCGGCCCAGCGAGGACGCGGCAGCCACCAGCAGCGGCCCGCCCACGGCGGCCAACACGAGCACGGCGACCGGCTGACCGGCCCCCCAGGCCAGGCACAGCACGAGCAGGGTGGCGGTCGACAGCAGCGCCAGCCGCACGATGACCCGGTGTCGGCGATGCCAAACGAACTCGGGGAGCAGGCGGCCGCTTGGCAGTAGCGCGATGAGCCGCGCGCGCGGGCTGGTGGTCACCCCCTTTCATCGACCGGACGCGGCAATCGCTGGATCGCCGGCCCCCCGAAAGGGCTGCATGAACGTCGTGCACGCCGGTGCCCGGCGGGCCAGGCTCTGGGGCAGGACCCACCCACGTCTCGCGCGCAGCGATGCCGAGGGCGCCGTCTCTGACTGAGCCGACCAGTCAGCCCAGCTGCAGCCCGGCCAGCGGCGACTCGTCGCAGATCTTGGCCGGCGGGACGCTGGGCATGCCCAGCAGCGTGGGCTGACCGCGCACCGGGCCGGTGTGCGAGTGGTCGACGTGGCTCCTGGGCGTGACCACCTCCATGTCCCGGGCGGCCAGCGCGGTCTCGCCGTAGCCCTGCACGCACTCGGGGTCGGGCCCGTCCAGCGGCAGGCCGGTGAAGAACTTCGCCGCCATGCAGCCACCGCGGCAGGCGTCGAAGTGGGCGCACTTGGTGCACGCGCCGCCGGTCTGCGGGCTGCGCAGGTCGGCGAACAGCTCCGACTGCTGCCAGACCTGCTGGAAGCCGCCGGGGGACCGCACGTTGCCGGCCAGGAAGTCCTCGTGGATGGCGAACGGGCAGGCGTAGACGTCACCGACCGGGTCGATCAGGCAGACCACCCGGCCCGCACCACACAGGTTCAGCCCGGGCAGG
The DNA here is from genome assembly GCF_011039295.1 of Modestobacter sp. KNN46-3. NCBI lineage: Bacteria > Bacillati > Actinomycetota > Actinomycetes > Geodermatophilales > Geodermatophilaceae > Modestobacter > Modestobacter sp. KNN46-3. The sequence continues at coordinate 39,466 of NZ_JAAKGN010000002.1, forward strand.
GCCTCACCGAACGCGGAGAGGTGGAAGAACGAGTCGCCGGTGAGCACGTTGTCGCCGTTGGCCAGCAGCCAGGCGTACAGGTCCTTCTGCTGGGCCATCGTGGGGTGCAGCTGGTCCCAGACGTCCGCCCCGCGGCCGGAGGGCCGCAACCGGGTGATCCGCAGCTGGGCGCCGTAGGAGTCGGTGAGCGCCCTGAACTCGTCGAGCTGGCCGGCGTTCTCCCGGGTGACGACGACGGAGACCTTGAAGTCCTTCATCCCGGCCTCGGCCAGGTTCTCCAGCGCCCGGACGGCCATGTCGAACGAGCCGGTACCGCGGACCCGGTCGTTCACCTCTGCCGTGGCGCCGTCCAGGGAGATCTGCACGTCGACGTAGTCGGTGCGCGCCAGCTGCGCGGCGCGGGTCTTGTCCAGCTTCACGCCGTTGGTGGAGAACTTGACGCCGACGTCGTGCCCGATCGCGTAGTCGAGCAGGTGCCAGAAGTCCGGCCGGACCGTGGGCTCGCCGCCACCGACGTTGACGTAGAAGACCTGCATCCGCTGCAGCTCGTCGATCACCGCCTCGGCCTCGGCGGTGCTCAGCTCGCGGGGGTCGCGGCGCCCGGAGGAGGACAGGCAGTGCGCGCACGCCAGGTTGCAGGCGTAGGTGAGCTCCCAGGTCAGGCAGATGGGGGCGTCCAGGCCGTACTCGAACTGGTCGATCAGCCGCCCGCCGGTCGGGCGGGAGGGGAGGACGGCGGTCACGCGGCTGCCTTCCGTCGTTCGATCATCTGCGACCGGGCCAGGTCGGCCAGCGCCTTCACGTAGGTGGGGCGCTGCGTCTCCGGTACCTCGCACGCGAGGAGGGCGGCCGTGGCGGAGGGGTGGTCGGCGAGGGTCTCCACGACCCGGACCAGCGTCTTCGACTTGAGGAAGGAGAGCTTCCGGGTGCCGAAGTGGTAGACCAGCGCCCCGAAGGGCTCCGGCCGCAGCGCGACCGACCGGGCACGCTGCCAGGGCAGCTCCGGGTCGAACACCGCTGGGTCGACCACCGCTCGGGCCGGAGCAGGCGAGGTCATCGGGCGCGGGTCAGTAGACGCCGCACATGCCGTCGATGGAGACCTCCTCCACGAGGGACTCCTCGACGAGGGCCTCCTCGGGGGCCGCGGGGGTCTCGACGGTGAGCTCGTCCTGCGTCGTCTCGGGCACGGTGCCTCCGGGTGAGTTGGGTCACGGACCTGACCCGGCAGACCGTAGGTGACACCCAGTGCCACCGGCAAGCGCTGCGACGGCTCAACGCGGCGCCGGGCGGTCACCGCGCTGCCGAGGGGCAGGATGGGCGCCGTGACCGAGACGATGGTCGCGGCCGACGCCCGCGAGGAGACCCGCGCCCGGATCGAGCAGGCCGCCCTCGACCTGTTCACCGCGCAGGGGTTCGAGGCGGTGACCATCGACGAGGTGGCCGACGCCGCCGGGATCAGCCGGCGCACCTTCTTCCGCCACTGCGGCACCAAGGCCGACGCGGTCTGGGGCCAGTTCGACGGCCACGTCGTCCGGCTGGAGGGGATGCTCGCTGCCGCTGCGGCCGACCAGCCGGTGCTCGCCTCGGTCTACGCCGCCTACGTCGAGGTCAACGACTACGCACCGGCCGACCTGCCAATGCTGCGCCAGCGAATGCGGCTGATCCTGACCGAGCCGGCGCTGCTGGCGCACTCCCAGCTGCGCTACGCCGACGTCGACCGGGTCGTCGCCGCGCACGTGGCCCGGCGGACCGGGGTGGCGCCGGACGCGTTGGTGCCGCGGCTGGTCGCCACCAGCACCCGCGCCGCCGCGACGACGGCGTTCGAGCTGTGGCTGGCCGACGGTCGGATCACCCTGGGCACCGCACTGCACCAGGCCTTCGACGAGCTGGCCGCCGGCTTCCCCAGCCTGCGCTGAGCCCGCGCGGGAGCCCGCCGACACCCCCTCCGGGGGAGCCCTGCCAGGAGACCGTGCAGTTCCGCCCGGTGCCGACCGTTGTCTCCGGGGTGACCCGCTCCGCGCCCCAGGACCCCATCCGGTCCGACCCGGCCTTCTCCGAGGCCGTGCGCGCCCATGCGCTCGTCCGTGCGCGGTCGTCCGGCCTGCTCGTCTGCTCGGTGGCAGCGATCTGCTACCCCGGCTGGGCGTTGCTCGACGTGGCGCTGGAGTCCGGCTCGGCTGACCGGCTGGTCGCCGTCCGGGCGGTCGGGACGGTCGCACTGTGGACCCTGCTGTGGCTGCTGTGGCGACACCCGCTCGGTCGGCGGTCACCGGGGGCGCTCGCCTTCGGTGTGCTCGCCGTCGTGCAGGTGACCTCCGCCTGGATGCTCACCGACGTGACGCACATCGAGTTCTACCTGCTCGGGCTCTCCCTGGCGTTGCACGGCAGCGGGGTGCTGCTGGCCGTCCGGCCCCGCTGGACGGTCCTGCTGGTCGCCACCACCTGGGCCGCGCTGGCCGCCGCCCTGCTCGCCGACCCGACGCCCGTGCAGCCGCGGCTGATGGGCGCGGTGGCGGTCTTCCTGGCGATCACCACGCTGGTCGCCCTGCTCGCCCACCGGCGCCGCTGGGAGCTGGCCGTCGCCGAGCTGGTGGCCCGGTTGCGGCTGGAGGAGGAGCAGCGCCGGACCCGTGGACTGTTGGTGCAGCTGGAGCGGCTCAGCCTGGAGGACCCGCTGACCGGGGTCGCCAACCGCCGCCGCTGGGACGCCGACCTGGCCGAGGCCTGCGCCCGGGCGCGCGCGGACGGCAGCCGGCTGGCCGTGGCCCTCGTCGACATCGACCACTTCAAGCAGGTGAACGACCGGTACGGCCATGCCGCCGGTGACGCCGCCCTCCGCCAGGTGGCCACCCTGCTCCGCGAGCACGTCCGGGAAGGTGACCTGGTGGCCCGGCTGGGCGGTGACGAGCTCGGGCTCCTGCTCCCAGGCGCCGACGCGCAGGCCGCGGTCCGGATCGCCGAGCGGGTGCGTGTCCGCTCGCTGGAGCTGTCCCCGGAGGGCTTCACCGTCCCGGGCGTCAGCCTGTCGATCGGCGTCGCCGCGGCGGGCGGCCAGGGGGCGGTGCCCCGGGAGCTGCAGGCCGACGCGGACACCCAGCTGTACCTGGCGAAGGCCAGCCGCAACGCCGTCCGGGCCCTCCGGCCGGCCGTCGGCTGACGGCCGGCCGGGAGGGGTCAGACCGTCGGGTTCCCCGCGGTGATGCCGCGCAGCACCTCCGACGGACGCTGCTGCTCGCCCGCGTAGGAGCTGACGACGACCAGCGCCCCGGTGATCGCCGGCACGACCCACTGCAACTGGTCGAGGCGCTCCTGGGCGGCGGCGATCTCGCCCCGCGCCCGCTTGGAGGGCTTGGTCGCGCGCTTGGACGGGGTGGCGCCGCCCTGGTCGACGACCTTGCCGAGCAGCCGGCTGTAGGCGGTGACGCCCAGCGCGGCCGCCGTGAGCACGGTCTTCGCCGTCGACATGGCCCGCACGCCCTGCTGCTCGGCGACCCGCCGCTTGTTGGCCTGCAGCTGGCCGACGCTGCCGATCAGGTGCGCGCCGATGGCGGCGGCGTTGACCGGCGTCCACCGGTTCCAGCCGGCGTTGGCGACGGCGCCGGTGGCGCGGGCGCTGCCCGCCTCGCCGGAGGCGGGGTTCAGCGCGACGGCGTTGGCGAGCGTGCCGCCGAACCAGGCGGCGAGGCCGACGTCGTGCAGGGAACGGGACAGGGTGTTGCGGGCCATCGCGGGCTCCTCGGATCAGGGGTGTGTCGTGGTCAGCGACCGAGGTGGGTCGACGACCTCGATCTGCATGGACCCCCGGTACCCGCCGGTGCCGGATGCACCCGTCCGTCGGCCAACGAGGTCTGCGACCTGCCCACTCGGCGCCGGACAGCCGGGTGACCGGCGCGCTGACCCGGCTCGTCGCGTCGGCCGACCGCTGCGAGGATGCCGGGATGGACAGCCTCACCCATGCCGGCTCCGTCGTCGTCCGGTCGTCCCCCGAGGCGCTCTACGCGCTGGTGTCCGACGTGACCCGGACCGGCGAGTGGAGCCCGATCTGCACCGCCTGCTGGTGGGACGAGGGCGCCTCGGCCGAGGTCGGCGCGTGGTTCACCGGCCGCAACCAGGTGCCTGGACGCACCTGGGAGACCCGCAGCCAGGTGGTGGCCGCCGAGCCCGGCCGGGAGTTCGCCTTCCTGGTCGGCGGGAAGCTGGTGCGGTGGGGCTTCACGATGGAGCGGGTCGAGGGCGGCACCCGGCTGACCGAGTCCTGGGAGTTCCTCCCGGCCGGCCAGGAGTTCTTCGCCGAGCGGTACGGCGCCGACGCCCAGCAGCAGATCGACGACCGCACCCGTTCCGCCCACGAGAGCATCCCGGCCACCCTCGCCGCCCTCAAGGGCATCGCGGAGGGCGCGCCGCGCTGACCCGGTGCTGGACGTCCCCGGCCTGCCGTGTGGCGCCCTCCGGCCCAGGATGACCTCGTGCCCGCACCCTCGCTCACGCACCTGATGGACGAGGACACGGTCGACGAGATCGCGTCCCAGGTCCGGCTGTCCGGCAGCTACCTGCTGTTCATGACCGCCTCCGGGGTGCTCGCCTCGGTGGCGCTGCTGTCGGACTCGGTCCCGATCCTGATCGGGTCGATGATCGTGGCGCCGCTGATGCCCCCGTTGGCCCTGGCCCCGTTCGCGCTGGTGGCGCGTCGTCGCGGCGAGGCCGGGCGCGGCCTGCGGGTCGCGGTGGTCGGCCTCGCGCTGGCCTTCGCCGCCGCGTGGGCGACCACCGCGGTGATGTCCGCGCTGGGGGTCGTCGCCTCGGACGCCGTGCTGCTGAGCCAGCCCCTCCTGCAGGAACGTGTCCACCCCGGCTGGTGGTCCATGGCCGCAGCGGTGGCCGCCGGCCTGGCCGGGACCGTCGCCCAGGCCAGCGACAAGACCGACACGCTCATCGGCACCGTCGCTGCGCTGGCCCTGGTCCCCGCCGTCGGCGCATCGGCGATCGCGGTGTACGTGGGCGCTCCCGAACCGGCCCTCGGCGGGCTGCTGCTGCTCGGCATGAACGTCGGCCTGATCGTCGGGATGGGGATCGTCGCCCTGCTCGTCTCCGCAGGACGACGGGGGCTGCGCCCGCTGGCGCTGGTCCCGGTGGTCGTCGTCGTGGTCGTGGGCCTCCTGCTGGCCTGGGCCCAGTCGACCGGCACGGTCTCCGAGACGCCCCCGAACACCGGGGTCACGTCGAACGCCGGGGCTGCCCCCCGTTGACCCGTGGGTGGTCAGCGGCGGCGGAAGACGTACCCGCCGTGGTGGAGCACGCCGTCCCGGAACCGGCCGTAGGCCCAGAAGCCGAGGTCGTCGCGGTAGACGATGCGGTCGCCGTCGAGCCAGAACGCGCCCTGGTAGGCGTGCCGGCGGCCGCCGCGGGTCTCGTCGTACCGACCGTCCGCGGTGAGCTCCTGGTGGATGAGACCCGTCTCGTCGACCCACGTCCCCAGATGTGGGCTGTCCGCCGGGGCGCGGCCCGGGCCCGTCTCGTCGATCGGGGCGGCGAGCCGGCGCCCGTTCCACCGCTGGACGACACCGTCGGCCACGATCGCCGCAGCGCCGGCGGTGTACCAGACCAGCTGCTCGATCGGCCCGGTGCCCGCGGACGGGACGATGCCGAACGTGGCCGGGTCGCCCGGCGTCAGGCTGCCGACCCGGTCCCGCCGCCCGGCCACCGCCCCGGTCTCGATGACCGCCGGCGCGATCGTGAACCCGGTGCAGTCGACGACCAGGGCGTCGTCGTCCTCAGCGGCGGTGCGCAGGCCCGGCCCCACCCGCACGATCTCGGTGCAGCGGACCAGTACGTCGGCGTCGGTCAGGTCGCCGACCGAGAGGTCCATCGTGCGCACCGTCGCGTGCGCGAACAGCAGCGGGCGGTGCCCACCTGCCTGGTTGGCGAGGACCGCCGGGAGGACGTCGTCGCTCAGCTGGTGTGTCGTGGTCGTGGTCATGCCCCGACCCTGCGGGCCGGACCGGGGGCCATCCAGGCCCCGCCGGACCTGGGTGCAGCGCACCCAGGTCCGGCGCACACGGTCAGGAGGCGAGGAACTCCCGCAGCCCGGCGAGCAGCCGGTCGACGTCGGCGTCGTCGCTGTACGGCGCCAGCCCGACCCGCAGCCCGCCGGTGTCGCCGAGCCCCAGGTGGCGGCTGGCCTCGAGCGCGTAGAACGAGCCGGCCGGGGCGTTGACGCCGCGCCCGGCCAGGGACCGGTACGCGTCGGCGGCGTCCCGGCCGACGAAGGTGAGCAGCAGGGTCGGGGTGCGGTGCGCGGCGCGCGACCACACGGTCACCCCGGCCAGCGCCCGGACGCCGTCTTCGATCCGCTCCCGCAACCGGTCCTCGTGCTGCTCGATGGCGGCCATCGCGGCCACCAGCCGGCTGCGGCGGTCGCCCTCGGGGCCGGCCTGGGCGGCGAGCAGGTCGATCGCCGCCGTGGTGCCGGCCAGCAGTTCGTAGGGGAGCGTGCCCAGCTCGAACCGCTCGGGGACGGCGTTGCTGGAGGGCAGCAGCTTGTCCGGGTGCAACGTCTCCAGCAGCTCCGGTGCGGCGACGAGGCAGCCGCAGTGCGGGCCGAGGAACTTGTAGGGCGAGCAGACGAGGAAGTCCGCGCCCAGCGCGGTGACGTCGACCGGCGCGTGCGCGGCCAGGTGCACGCCGTCCACCCAGGTCAACGCCCCGGCCTCGTGCGCCAGGGCGGTGATCGCGGCGACGTCGGGGCGGGTGCCGATCAGGTTGGAGGCGCCGGTGACGGCGACCAGCCGGGTCCGCTCGGACAGCAGTGCGCCGACGGTCGCGGGGTCGAGCTCGCCGGTGGCCGGGTCGAAGTCGGCCCAGCGCACCGTGGCGCCCCGGGCCTCCGCGGCCTGCACCCACGGGCGGATGTTGGCGTCGTGGTCCAGCCGGGTCACGACCACCTCGTCGCCGGGCCCCCAGCCGGCGGAGAGCACCCGGGACAGGTCGTAGGTCAGCGCGGTGGCGCTGCGCCCGAAGACGACGCCGCCGGGATCACCGCCGGTCAGGTCGGCGACCGCCTGGCGGGCCTCCCGCACCACCGCGTCGGCGTTGCGCTCGGCCTGGGTGACCGAGCCGCGGTTGGCCATCGGCTGGGTCATCGTGGCGGCGACCGCCTGCGCGACGACGTCGGGAGTCTGCGAGCCGCCCGGGCCGTCGAAGTGCGCGGCGCCGTCGGTCAGGGCGGGGAAGTGGGCGCGGAACGCTGCGACGTCGAAGGGCCCGGTGGCGGTCATCCCCTGATCCTGCGGCATCGCCCCGTCCAAGGCTGCGGGAACGTCAGCAAGCGACCACGAACGTCTGCACGTCGGCACCGTCGCGTCGGACTCGGAGGCCGTTCATCCTCCAGCGCAACCAGTCCCCCAGCCACGCGCGCCACTGTCGGTGGCCCAACGGTGACAGTGCCGAACTCGCGGCGCAGTCCGAGGGCGGGATGACGCGATTGACTGCCCTGCTCGACACCCCTTCGACTCCGTCCCCGCGGGGCGGCGCTGTGGACCAACGAGAGTGCCGCGGCTGCGCTGACCGAGTCCGGGGTGACGACGTCGGCGGCCTACCTCAGTCAGCTGCGCACCGGGAAGCGGGACAACCCCTCCGCCCGGCACCTGGCCGCGATCGCCGGGCTGTTCCGGGTCCCGATGGAGTACTTCTTCGACGAGGACCTGGCCGCCCGCATCGATGCGGACATGAAGCTGCTGGTCGCCGTGCGCGAAGCCGGCGTGCAGACCATCGCGCTGCGCGCGCACGGGCTGTCGACAGCCGGCCTGACCGGCGTCGCGGACATCATCGAGCACATCCGCCGCCTGGAGCAGGTCAACGCCCCCTCCCTCACCGACCCGCCGGCCACCGGCTCAGCCGCACCCGGCCGGTCGCCCGGCCAGGCGGTGGATGAGCCGTCGGTACCGGGCGAGGTGCCTCCCGACCGTGCGTGATTCCCCCGCACTTAGTTCACCCGCCGTGAGCCCGGGTGCCCAACGTCCATGCGGAACAAGGTTGGAAGGTGTCAGCTCGACGGCGCGCCGGGAGGCGCGGACACCCGTGCGGGCGTTATAGCCAACCGCCGATCGCGATTGCTAACCCAGCTACCGACATGACAGCGCCCACCACGACAAACATCGCCTCGACAAATTTGTAGGAAGCTCCAGTTGATGAAGCTCGGCTGGACATGGGGCTGCTCTTCAGGGCGCCCATTGCCAAGCTCTTCCGTCGAAGCATGAAGAACGCACCGACGACTGCCGCCGCTAACGCAATAGCTTCCGTCATGTTCCTATCCAACCCCAAGCCCGAAGTTGTAGCCAGCAGTCAGGAACGCGCCAGCTCCCCCGCCTACTCCAGCGGAAGCGGTGGGTTGACCTCCAACGAAGCCCGCGTTTCCGCAGAGGCCTCCCCCGCATCCCCCAGCGGTCATGTATGGACCCGAATACCTATCCGGGGAACCGGTGAACGATACGTCTCCCCCCACACCAATCCCGGCCCCCGCTGAGCCCCCGAGTCCTGACCGAGTGCTATAGGAGACTCCTCCGCACACTGCGATGCCAAATCCGATACAGCCCGAAAGGCTGAACGACGCCCTTCCTTGGGGATCTACATAGTTGACCGGGTTGCTGTTGGGACTGCCCAGACTTCAGTTGACTCGGTTGGGTAGGGGCGGTCAGGCCGCGTGAGCGGTCTGGGTCAGTGTCTCGAACTCGATGGGGGTCATGCGGCCGAGGGCGTCTTGTCGTCGGCGGCGGTGGTAGGTCTTCTCGATCCAGATGACGATTGCCAGGCGCAGCTGTTCGCGGCTGGTCCAGCGCTGGCGGTTGAGGACGTTCTTCTGCAGCAGGCTGAAGAACGACTCCATGGCGGCGTTGTCGGCGCAGGCACCGACCCGGCCCATCGAGCCGCGCCCGGACGTAGGCGTGTGATCGGAATTGTAGGCGTGTGATCGGAATTGGCTGCCGCGATCGGAGTGCATGATCGCTTCCGTCGGCCCGCGGAGCGCGATGGCGTTGCGCAGCGCGTTGACCGCCAGGTCCGAGGTCATCCGGGAGTCGATGGAGTAGCCGACGATGCGCTTGGAGCAGACGTCCTTCACCGCGCAGAGGTAGAGCTTCCCCTCCGCGGTCGGGTGCTCGGTGATGTCGGTCAGCCACAGCTGGTTGGGCTCGGCGGCGGTGAAGTCGCGCAGCACGAGATCGTCGTGGACCGGCGGTCCGGGCTTGCGGTTCAGCCCGCGCTTGCGCGAGTGCACCGACCACAGGCGCTGGGAGCTGCACAGCCGGTTGACCCGGTTGCGCGACGCCCGCACCCCCAGTTGGGCGAGTTCATCGGTGATGAACCGGTAGCCGAAGCCGGGGTCGTCGTGGTGAATGTCGATCGCGGCGTTGATCAGGTGCGCGTCGTCCCAGTCGCGCTGGCTGACCGGGTCGGCCTGCCACTTGTAGAACGCCTGCTTGGAGAAGCCCAGCACCCGGCAGGTCACCGCGACAGGGATCTTGTCGGCGGCCAGGTCTTGGACCAGCGGGTACATCATTTTGGGAGCACATCGCGGGCGAAGTAGGCCGTCGCTCGGCGCAGAATCTCGTTTTCCTGCTCCAGCTGCTTGGCGCGCTTGCGCAGCTCTCGGTTCTCGGCTTCCAGGTCGTTGCCGGCGCGTGAGGTGACTGTCGAGGAGACGCCGGCGGTGGCGCCGTCCTAGCGGTCGGCGATCTTCAGCCAGCGTTGCAAGCAGGACTCAGAGACCCCGAAACTCCTGGCGACCTGCGCGACCGACTGGTCACCCTGCCGGGCAACCGCGATCACGTCAGCCCGGAACTCCTTGGGGAACGGCTTGGGCACGATGCTAATCCTTCCAGCGAGACCGAAGCCTCACAGGTCAGGAGTCAACCGAACCCTGGGCAGTCCCGAAGGTGGCGGCGTTGCCCTGGGCGTCGGTGGAGCTGGAGGGCTGGAACTGCGCGGGGCCGCTGTTGCCGTAGCTGAACGACGAGGTCGCCCCGCTCGCTCCGGTGATGCCGGTCAGGGACTCGCCACCGTTGACCGCGGCGTCGTAGCCGAAGGTGGTGGCACCGGCGGAGTCGCTGGCGCTGGCGACGTCGAGGAACGGGGTGTAGCTGGCCTCGCGTGCATTGCCGGCCGGGTCGGTTACCTTGGCGATGAGCTTCATGCCATCGCCAGTCAGGTCGTAGGTGGTGTGCGGAACATCGACCAGGTCACCCTCGGCCTGATTGGTCGTCGGATCGGCGACCAGGACCGAGGTGGCGGTGTAGGCGAAGCGGGTCACCGCGTTCACCTCGTAGTCCTCGGTCGGCTGGGTGACGGTGAGCACCCGGCCGAACTCGTCGTAGGTGAAGCGGGTGACCGCTCCGCCGGGGGCGGTGACGGAGTTCAGGTTCCCGCTGCGGCCGTGGAAGAAGGTGGTGACCCGGCCGAGGGTGTCGGTGATCGAGGACAGCTGACCTGCCTGGTTGTAGGCGTAGGTCGCCCACCGCGGGCTACCGCCCCGCTCGTACTGCGGGTACTGCTGGATCCGGGTGATCTGCTTGCCGCCGGCGGCGGTGGTGACCTGCAGGGTGCGGGCGTCGACCGGCCCGGAGTCCCCGACGATCCGGGTGAGCGCGGCGCCGTCGTAGGCGAAGGTGGTGGAGTTGCCGTTGCGGTCGGTCAGGGCGGTGAGCTGACCACCACTGTTGAACACCCGTTTGTCGAAGGAGGCGTGGTCGGTCAGCGCCCACCCCGCGGTGGCGTTGCCGGCCAGGTCCATCTTGAACCCGGCCGGGGGGGTGTAGGTGTCACCGCCGGCCGGCAGGAACACCCCGGTCAGGCCGTTCTCGCCGTAGTAGGTGACGGCCCCGGTGATCCCTTCATGACGCAGGTACACGTCCGAGCCGGTCGACAGCCGCCAGCCAGAGCTCAACGACGTCTGGAACCGGGACTTCCACCTGCTGATGCTGTTGTAGACCGCCCCCACCGACAGGTCGCCGGCCACCCGCGGAACGGTGAACTGCGGGGTGCTCACCATCAGGTTGCCGCTGCCGGGGTCGACCTGGGCGTTGATCCGGTCCCCGATCGAGAACGGCACCCCGGAAGCGCCAGGCCGGGGCCCGATGCCGACATCGGAGGACACCGCACCGGTGAGCGTCGCCGACGACGTGCAACCGGTGCTGTCACAGTGCTCGGCCCGGTACTCGAAGGACTGCTGGATGCTCAGCCGGCCGGCGGGGAGCGAGGCACTGCCGGTGGCACCGTTGACGGTGGCGCCGTCGAGCAGGTTCCACGTCGTCGCGCCCACGGTGCGGGCGTAGAACTCCAGCGACGGGGCGCCCGAACCAGCTGTCGTGGTCGCGGCGCGAAGCACCGGCTGCACCGACTCGGTGAACGCCAGAGACACTTCCGGCGCACTCACCGGAGCAGCCAGCACGGCGGAGGCCTGCCCCATCACCACCGCGGCGGTGACGGCGCCGACCGTGGCCAGCCGGAGGGCCCGCGCACGAGCACGACCCCCACCAGGGGATCGGGACAGCAGGGAACCAGGAACGGGCACAGCACACCTCACCGGGAACGCAGGGAGTCGGGATCGAACGACGTGCGATCGCCCCGGCCGGAGGCGCTCAGGACAGACCTTGGCAGTGACCGTGCGCCTACACAAGACCACGCACGGTCACGATGGGGTGAACGTCATGACGCGGCCGTCACACCTGGTCATGGGCACGATTGCGCGGCTGACCTGCGCGTTTACGAGACCGATTGTTCTCGTCCGGCCCCGGGACATCCGCGCCAGCTCGACCACGGACAGTCCGTCCCGGCATGCGACTCCACCCAGCCGCAGATGCGTCCGCGGGCACCGGACGCCACGCCGTTCCTCACCCGTGGACGGCGGCCACGATCCGGTCGGGACGCACCAGCACCGAACGCCTGCCGAGCCAGCGGACCAGCTCCGGCGAGCCGAGCCGGTCGGCCCGCACGACGGGACCCGGCCAGTCATCGGGCACCGGCCCGCCGGAGCTGAGCACCGTCCAGCCGGGGCCGAGCAGGTCGTCCAGCCGCTGGGCGCCCGCGACCGGCGGCTGCGGCAGGAGCGTCCCGACCGCGGAGCCGGGCGCGACGAGGGGCCGGCGCACCAGCGGCCCCCGACGCAGCGGCGGCGTCCGGCTGGCGGCGGCGAAGGCGGCCAGCCGCGGCAGCCGGCGCACCCCGGTCAGCACCGCCCGGCGCACCAGCACCGCCCGGTCGCCCCCGCCGGTCATCAGCCGGCCGAGCAGCAGCGCGACCCGGATCAGCGCCCGGGCGTGCGGCGCCCGCTCGGTCTGGTGGGTGTCCAGCAGCGCGTCGTCCGCGCCGTCCAGCACCGCCGCCAGCTTCCAGGTCAGCTGGTGCACGTCGCGCAACCCCAGGCCGAGCCCCTGGCCGATGAACGGCGGGGTCAGGTGGGCGGCGTCGCCGCAGAGCAGCACCCGCCGGTCCCGCCACCGGTCGGCCACCTGGGCGGCGTAGGTGTACTCCGCGGTCCGGACGACGGTGCACCCCTGCGCCCCGAACCGGCCGAGCAGCGCCGGGAGGTCGAGGTCCGCGGCGGACTCCCCCGCGGCCAGCCGGAACTCCGCGCGGTACCGGTCGCCGGCGATCGGCATGAACGTCGCCGGCCGGACCGGGTCGCAGACCTGGTGCACGCCGGGCCAGACGTCCAGCGGGGCGTCGGCGGCCAGGTCGACCACCAGCCAGCGCTCGGAGGGGCCGAGGTCGTGCATCCACGAACCGATCAGCCGGCGCACCGTGCTGTTCGCGCCGTCGCACCCCAGCACGGCGTCGGCGACCAGCTCCTCCTCGACGCCGGTGGCCCGGTCGCGGACGGTGAGACGAACCGGTCCGGGTTGTTCCACGTGCAACACCTCGACCCCGCCGCGCAGCTCGGCCCGAGGCTCGGCGGCCAGCGCGTCGCGCAGCACCGCCTCCAGGTCGGGCTGGCTGAACATCGACGCCTGCGGCCAGCCGTGCGCGCCGTCCCCACGCCCGAACTCCACGAGCGTGCGGTGCTCGCCGTCCAGGAGGCGCAGCCCGGCCATCGGCCGGCTCACCGCGGCGAAAGCGTCGGCGACGCCGGCGGCCTGCAGCACCCGCAACGACTCGTCGTCCAGGTGCACCGCCCGCGGCTGCGGGTAGGCGGCCGGGTACCGGTCCAGCACCAGGACGTCGATGCCCCGGCGGGCCAGCAGCAGCGCCGCCGTCACCCCGACCGGCCCGGCGCCGACCACCACCACCGTCACGGCGATGAGTCTGCCCGTGGCCCCACCCCAGGACAGACGGCAGGCCACGGGCCAGGATGCCGGGCATGGACCTGCACCTGACGGCGCCGTTCACCATCGACACCTGGGACGTGGTCCCGGACCCGGAGACCGCCGAGCCCGGCGCGCCGGCCACTGCGCGGGTCGTGCTGGTGAAGACCTACCAGGGCGACGACCTCACCGGCTCGGCCACCGGCCACGCGCTCACCACCCAGGGCGAGCGCGGCGCCTCGTACGTGGCGCAGGAGCGGATCACCGGCGCCCTGGCCGGCCGGCGGGGCAGTTTCGTGCTCGAGCACGGAGCCGCCATGGGCGAGGGCGTGGAGACCACCCAGTGGGCCCGAGTGGTCGCCGGCTCGGGCACCGCCGCACTCGCCGGACTGAGCGGTACGGGGACGGTCGCCCACGAGCTGCTCACCCTGGACGTCGTCCTGCCCGACTGACACCCCGCCCCGGCGGGGGCGGGGTGTCCGTCGATCAGCGGTCGTCGCGGGTGGCGTTGGGGTCGGGGACCATGTCCGTCTGGTCCCGGCCGTCGCCGGGCGCCCCACCGGTCGTGGGGCTGTCCGCCGGCGACCCGGCCGTGTCGACGAGCTCGTTGTTCGGCTTCCCGGGCGAGCGCCGCATCGCGATGATCAGCGCGGCGATCGCGACCAGGAGGACGGCCAGCCACAGCGTGCTCAGGTTGGCCCCGAACCCGTAGATCAGCACCAGCGAGATGCCACCGGCCATCAGGCAGTAGTAGATCGTCGGCAGGACGGTCTTGCGGATCAGGTCACCCTCCCGCCCGATCAGGCCGACGGTGGCCGACGCCGCCACGATGTTGTGCACCGTGATCATGTTCCCGGCCGCGCCGCCGACCGCCTGGGTGGCGACGACGGTCTCCGGGGTCACCCCGATCTGCTCACCGGTGGAGAACTGGAAGAGCGAGAACATCAGGTTGCTCACCGTGTTGCTGCCGGCGACGAACGCCCCCAGCGCACCGATCCACGGCGCGAAGGCCGGCCAGGTGTCGCCCGCGATGGACGCCGCGCCCTCGGCCAGGGTCAGCGGCATCGACGCCAGCCCGGACTCGTTGAAGTCGGCGCCGGAGTTGATGAACACCCGGACCAGCGGCAGCGCGAACAGCAGCGCCACCGCCGCGCCGGCCAGCTGGCTGCCGGCCACCTTCCACGACGCGGCGATGTCGGCCGGCCGCATCCGGTGGATGGCGTAGGTGATCAGGCAGGTGAGGATGAAGAGGAAGCCGGGCAGGTAGACCATCTGCAGGGCCTGGGCGATGCCGGTGCCGAAGATGTCGTCCACGGTGACGACCCGCCAGCCGGTGGTCAGGAACTCGGTGATCGGGTCGATGGTCCGGCTCAGCACCAGCAGGGCGGCGACGATGACGTACGGCGTCCAGGCCAGCCAGATGCTCATCTTCTTGCCGGCGACGTCCTTCTCGTCCTCCGGGGAGAGGTTGCCCATCCAGTTGGTCGCCCACCGCTGCCGGGCCGGGAAGTCCCAGGTCTCCTTAGGCATGAGGAAGCCGCGGCTGGACGCGAACATCACGATGACCAGGCCGATCAGGCCGCCGAGCAGCGACGGGAACTCCGGGCCGAGCACCGCGGCGACGGTCACGTAGGGCACGGTCATCGCGAAGGCGGCGAAGAGCGCGAACGGCCAGATCGCCAGGCCGTCGGCGAACCGCTTCCGCTCGCCGAAGAAGCCGCACAGCATGCAGGCGAGGATCAGCGGGATGAGCGTGCCGATGGTGGCGTGGATGGCGGCCACCTGGAAGCCGATCCGCTCCAGGAACTCGGGGAACTCGATGCCGAGGAAAGCCGTCCGCTCCTCGACGGCGTCCGAACCGGTCAGCCCGCCGCTGACGCCGACCAGGATGGGCGTGCCGACGGCGCCGAAGCTCACCGGCGTGCTCTGGATGATCAGTCCCACCATGACCGCGGCCATGGCCGGGAAGCCCAGCGCCAGCAGCAGCGGGGCGACCACGGCGGCGGGGGTGCCGAAGCCGGACGCGCCCTCGATGAAGCTGCCGAACAGCCAGCCGATGATGATCGCCTGCACCCGGCGGTCGGGGCTGATGCTGGTGAAGCCGGCGCGGATGGTCGCCATCGCGCCGCTCTTGGTGAGGGTCTCCAGCAGCAGCAGCGCGCCGAAGACGATGTAGAGCAGCGTGAGGGCCAGCAGCAGCCCCTGGACCGCCGAGGCGGCGATCGCGGTGGGGCTCATCTCCCAGGCGAACAGGGCGACGAGCACCACGACCACGAAGCCGATCGGCATGGCCCGCTTGGCGGGCCACCGGAGGCCGGCCAGCAGCACGCCGACCACCAGGATCGGGAGCAGGGCCAGCAGGCTGAGCACAGCGAGGTTGTCCACGTTGACGCCTCTCGTCGGCAGTGTCCGCACCATCGAGGGCGTGCGGAGTCGCTGCACTGTGACGCACCGCACGGTCGCCCGCCACCCCTGCGCACACGGCCGTGGACCGTTGTCCGCCCGGGATCCCCGGCATCCCGCCTTGACGGCACCCACCGGCCTCCGCAGGCTGTGAGAGAGACCACATCAACGACGACGTGGTCGCTGCAGACCTGGAGGACATGACTTGAAGACCAAGGGCGCCATCCTGTGGGGAATCGGCCAGGAGTGGTCGATCGAGGAGATCGAGATCGGGGACCCCCGGGCCAACGAGGTCACCGTGCAGCTGGCGGCCTCGGGGCTGTGCCACTCCGACGAACACCTGGTCACCGGCGGCACCCCGGTCGGCTCCTACCCGGTGCTCGGCGGGCACGAGGGCGCCGGCGTCGTCACCGAGGTGGGCCCCGGTGTCACCGGGCTGGCCGTCGGCGACCACGTCGTCACCGCGTTCATCCCGGCCTGCGGGCAGTGCCCGCCCTGTTCCAACGGCCACCAGAACCTCTGCGACCTCGGCGCCAGCCTGCTGGCCGGGACGTCGATCTCCGACGGCTCCTACCGGGTGCAGACCGGCGGCAAGGACGTCGTCCCGATGTGCCTGCTGGGCACGTTCGCCCCCTACATCACCGTGCACGAGGCGTCGGTGATCAAGATCGACCCGAACATCCCGCTGGAGGTCGCCGCGCTGGTCGGCTGCGGCGTGACCACGGGCTGGGGCTCGGCGACCAAGGTGGCCGACGTCCGCCCGGGCGAGACGGTCGTGATCATGGGCGCCGGCGGCGTGGGCATGAACGCCGTCCAGGGCGCCGCGGCGGCCGGGGCGCTGCGCGTGGTGGTGATCGAACCGGTCGTCGCGAAGCACCAGTGGGCCAAGGACTTCGGCGCCACCCACGTGTTCTCCAGCGTCGAGGAGGCCACGCCGGTGGTCAACGAGATGACCTGGGGCCGGATGGCGGAGAAGGCGATCATCACCGTCGGCGACATCCAGGGGGAGGACATCCAGGCCGCGGTCTCGATGATCGGCAAGGGCGGCCGGGTCGTCGTCACCGGCATGGGCAACGCGGCCAACATGGACGTGAAGCTGAACCTGTTCGAGTTCACCCTGCTGCAGAAGGACCTGCAGGGCGCGATCTTCGGTGGCGCGAACCCGCGCGCGGAGATCCCGGCCCTGCTCGCCCTCTACCAGGCAGGTCAGCTCAAGCTCGACGGGCTGGTGACGCAGAAGTACTCCCTGGCCGAGATCAACCAGGGCTACCAGGACATGCGCGACGGCAAGAACATCCGCGGGATGGTCGTCTACACCGACGCCGACCGCTGACCGGACCCGCGCCCCGTCGGCGGACGGGGCGCGGGCCGCACGGCGGCACCCGCCTGCGCCGGGACCAGCGGGACGGCGGTGCGCAGCACGGCCGGGCCCAGCCGCAGGACGCCGTCCGACCGTGGTGCGCAGCGGACCCCCGCCCGCCCGCGGAGCCCGCGGTGTGCGCCGGGGGTGAGCGCGAGGTCCAGCCAGGCGCACGGGTGGGCCGGCCGCCCACCGGCCAGGACGACGACCCCCTCTCCGCAGTCCAGGCTGAACGGCTGGCCGCGCAGCACCTCGACCTCCGCACCCCGCAGGACGACGTTGCGCCGGGCGGCGAGCGGGTCCAACGGCCCGCTGCCCAGCTCGTCGCCCAGGTGGTCCAGCCCCTCGGCGGCGAGCACCGTCACCGAGGCGTCCCGGTGGGCGGGCCGGCCGAAGTAGCGGTCGCCGACGATGCCCAGCCCGGCCCGCACCTCGACCCGGTCGGTGCGCTCGACCGGTCCGGCCAGGGCAGGGTCGGGCCGGCCGTCCCAGCGGTGCGCCGGCGAGGCGAGCAGCCCGACGACCTCGACGTCGTAGCGGTACGGCAGGTCCTCGTCCGTCACCCGCCGATCGTCCCCCCTCGACTCCCTCGACCACCAAAATGGCCATTTTGGTGGTGGGCTCGGGGGGCAAAGTCGCGACTTTGGCCCGGGTGGGCGGCCGGGGCCGAGGACTGCGAACGTGGACGGCGTGGACCGCCAGACCGCCCTCGCCCGTGCCGCCGAGCAGCTCGACTCCGGCGCCTTCCTGACCGACCTGGCCCGCCGGGTCGCGCTGCCGACGGAGAGCGCCGACCCCGCCCGCGAGCCGGTGCTGCGGGAGTACCTGACCGCCGAGATGGTGCCGCTGGTGGAGCGGCTGGGCTTCACCGCGCGGATCGTGGAGAACCCGGTCTCACCGCGCCACCCCTTCCTGGTCGCGCGGCGGGTCGAGGACCCCGGGCTGCCCACCGTGCTCACCTACGGCCACGGCGACGTGCAGCCCGCCCACCCGGAGCAGTGGCGAGAAGGGCTCGATCCCTGGCGGGTCGTGGTCGAGGGCGACCGCTGGTACGGCCGCGGCGTCGCCGACAACAAGGGCCAGCACAGCGTCAACCTGGTCGCACTGGAGCAGGTGCTCGCCGTGCGTGACGACCGGCTGGGCTACAACGTCACGCTGCTGCTGGACATGGGCGAGGAGTTCGGCTCCCCCGGCCTGGACGAGGTCTGCGACCAGCTGCGCGACGAGCTCGCCGCCGACCTGCTGATCGGTTCGGACGGCCCGCGGGTCGCCGCCGACCGGCCCACCGTCTTCCTGGGCACCCGGGGTGCGGTGAACCTGACGCTGTCGGTGCGTGCCCGCGCCGCGGCGCACCACTCCGGCAACTGGGGCGGCGTGCTGAGCAACCCGGCCACGGTGCTGGCCAACGCGCTGGCCAGCCTGGTCGACGGCCGCGGCCGGTTGCTGGTCGAGGGCCTGCGCCCGGACGGCGTCCCCGAGCCGGTGCGGCGGGCGCTGGTGGACGTGCCGCTGGACCAGGGGCCGGACGCTCCCGCCATCGACCCGGAGTGGGGTGAGCCCGGGCTGACGCCCAGCGAGCGGCTGTTCGGCTGGAACACCCTCGAGGTGCTGGCGATGACCGCCGGTGACCCGGACGCCCCGGTCGGCGCCATCCCGCCGTCGGCCCGGGCACACTGCCAGCTGCGCTTCGTGGTCGGCACCGACGGCGGGTCGGTGGCCGACCAGGTGCGCGCCCACCTGGCCGCGGCCGGCTTCGGTGCGGTCGAGGTAAGCCAGGAGCTCGCTATGGCCGCCACCCGCCTCGACCCGGAGGACCCCTGGGTGACCTGGACGCTGGCCTCCCTGGAGTGCACCACCGGCGTCCGGCCGGCGTTGCTGCCCAACCTGGGCGGGTCGCTGCCTAACAGCGCCTTCGCCGATGTGCTCGGGCTGCCGACGGTCTGGGTGCCGCACTCCTACCCCGGCTGCGCCCAGCACGCCCCGGACGAGCACCTGCCGATCGGGCTGGTCCGGGAGGCGCTGCAGGTCATGGCCGGCCTGTGGTGGGACCTCGCCGAGCTCGCCCCCGCCTGGCCCCCGCCGTCCCACCCGGCCTGACCGACGACCACCACCAGAATGGCCATTGTGGTGGTGGGCTCAGGGGCCGAAGTCGCGACTTCGGCCCCTCCTAGCGGTCGGCGGTGCGGTGGATGGGGCCGGCGACCTCGGCCAGCCGCTCGCCGGTGCCGCCCCAGCGGCCGGCGATGATCTCCGCGGCGATCGAGACGGCGGTCTCCTCGGGGGTGCGGGCGCCGAGGTCCAGCCCGATCGGTGAGGCGAGCCGGACCAGTTCGTCCTCACCCAATCCGGCCTCGCGCAGCCGGGCCAGCCGCTCGTCGTGGGTGCGCCGCGACCCCATCGCGCCGACGTAGGCCACCGGCAGCCGCAGCGCGACCTCCAGCAGCGGGACGTCGAACTTCGGGTCGTGGGTGAGCACGCAGAGCACCGTGCGCTCGTCGATCGCCCCGGCGTCCACCTGGGCCTGCAGGTACTTGTGCGGCCACTCCACGACGACCTCGTCGGCGTCGGGGAAGCGGCGGGCGGTGGCGAACACCGACCGGGCGTCGCAGACGGTCACCCGGTAACCGAGGAACGACCCCACCCGGGCGACGGCGGCGGCGAAGTCGATCGCGCCGAACACCACCATCCGGGCCGGCGGGGCGAAGGAGGAGACGAACAGGGTCAGCTCGTCGCCGCGCCGCTCGCCGTCGTGGCCGTAGGTGAGGGTCGCCGTCCGGCCGGCGGCGAGCATGCCGCGGGCGTCGTCGGCGACGGCGTCGTCCAGCCGCTGGGCGCCGAGCGTGCCCGAGGCGCGGTCCGGCCAGAGCACCAGCCGCTTGCCGAGCCGGTCGGCCGGGCCCTTGACGCAGGTGACGACGGCGACCGGCTCGTGCGCACCCACCGACGCGGCCACGTCACCGAGCTCGGGGAAGGACTCGCGGGAGATCGCCTCCACGTAGACGTCGAGGATCCCGCCGCAGGTCAGGCCCACGGCGAAGGCGTCGTCGTCGCTCACCCCGTACCGCTCCAGGGTGGGCTCGCCGCTGGCGAGGACGTCCTGTGCCTCGGCGTAGACCGCGCCCTCGACGCAGCCGCCGGAGACGCTGCCCACCGCCGTCCCGTCCGGGCCGACCAGCATCGACGCCCCCGCCGGGCGCGGCGCGGAACGCCAGGTGCCCACCACGGTGCCCACGCCGACGGTCTCCCCCGCCTGCCACCACCCGACCAGGTCGTCAAGAACATCGCGCATGAGAGAACTCCTTCCGGCCTCGTCCAGAGGCTCGTCCCGAGCCCGCGAGGGATGAGGAGGACGAGGTCCTTCCACCTTCAGGCACGCGTGATCACTCCTGCCAGTTCCTCGAAGGCGGCCAGGCTGTGCCCGGCGACGAAGCAGTCCACCGACGGCAGCGCCGCCACCATCCCGCCGGTCAGCGGCTCGTAGCCGGCCCGGCCCTTGTGCGGGTTCACCCAGACGACGGCGTGCGCCAACCGGGCCAGCCGGGCCATCTGCTCGCCCAGCAGCTCGGGGCCACCACGCTCCCAGCCGTCGCTGCAGACCACCACGATCGCGCCGCGGGCGGTGCCGCGCTGGCCCCAGCGGTCCAGGAACGCCTTGAGCACCTCGCCGATCCGGGTGCCACCGGACCAGTCGGGGATCGCCGAACCGCTGGCGGCCAGCGCCTTGTCCGGGTCGCGCAGCCGCAGCTCGCGGGTCACCCGGGTCAGCCGGGTGCCGATGGTGAACACCTCGGTGCTGGCCGGCCGGGCCCGGACGGCGGCGTGCCCGAACCGCAGCAGCGCGTCGGCGTAGGGGCTCATCGACCCGGAGACGTCGATCAGCAGCACCACCCGACGCGGGCGCGGCCGGGCCCGGTGGTGCACCAGCCGGGTGATCTCGCCGCCGTCGCGCAGCGCCCGCCGGACGGTGCGGGCCCGGTGGATCGCCCCGTGCGCCGACGGGCTGCGCCGCCGTGACGCACGCATCGGGCTGGCCGGGACCAGCAGCGCGAACAGCCGGCGCAGCTGGTCGCGCTCGGCCACGGTCAGCTCGGCGACGTCGCGGTGCCGGAGCACCTCCTCGCCGCTGGCCTGGGTGGCCAGCTCGGTGGGCTCCCCGCCCTCCTGGCTGCCCTCGCCGGTCTGCAGCGGCGCGGACTGCGCGACCCGCTGCTCCTCCGCCCCCGACGGCCGCCGGGCCCGCGGCGCCTCGCCCCCGAAGTACGCGGCGAAACCGGCGTCGTAGCGCTCGAGGTCGTCGGGGCTGGCACAGAGGGTCAGCCGACCGGACCAGTAGACGGCGGTGGGGTCGAGGACGTCGAGGTGCGCGACCGCGGCGAGCATCGCCTCGACCCGGTCGGGGGAGGCGTCGACGCCGGCGTGCCGCAGCGTGCGGGCGAACCCGAGCACGGTCGTGACGACGTCCCGCTGCTCACCCGGCACCGAACAGCGCTCCCCGGGCGAGGGCGTGCACGCGGTCGGTGTCCTCCCGGTACTTCAGCACCGCCCCGAGGGTGCGGGCCGCGGTGTCCGGGTCGAGCTCACGGGCGCCCAGGGCGTGCAGGGCGGTCGCCCAGTCCATCGCCTCGGCGACCCCGGGCGGCTTGAGCAGGTCGAGCTCGCGGAGCCGGGCCGTGGCGCGGGCGACCTGACGGGCCAGCTCCTCGGTGACGTCGGGCAGCCGGCGGCGGAGGATCGCCACCTCGCGCTCGAAGTCGGGGTGTTCCAGCCAGTGGTAGAGGCAGCGGCGCTTGAGCGCGTCGTGCACCTCGCGGGTGCGGTTGGAGGTGAGGACGACGAGCGGCGGCGTCTGCGCCCGGATCGTGCCCAGCTCCGGGATGGAGATGGTGAAGTCGCTGAGCACCTCGAGCAGGAACGCCTCGAACTCGTCGTCGGCCCGGTCGACCTCGTCGATGAGCAGCACCGAGGGGGAGTCCTCCAGCGCCTGCAGCAGTGGGCGGGCCAGCAGGAACCGGCGGTCGTAGAGCGAGGCCTCCAGCTCCTCGGCGCGCTCGGCGGTACCGGCGGCCTCGGCAGCGCGCAGGTGCAGCAGCTGGCGGCCGAAGTCCCAGTCGTAGAGGGCGTGGCTGGCCTCCAGGCCCTCGTAGCACTGGAGCCGGTAGATCGGCCGGCCGGTGACGTCGGCGAGCGCCCGGGCCAGCGCGGTCTTGCCGACCCCGGCCTCGCCCTCCAGGAACAGCGGGCGGTGCATCACCAGCGCCAGGTAGGCCGCCGTCGCCAGGCCCTCGTCGGGCAGGTAGCCGGTGCCCTCCAAGGCAGCGGCCAGGGCTGCGGGGTCGGCGGGCAGCGTTGGCTCGGTCACAGGTCGCAGCATCCCATCCGCACCGCGATGGTGATCAGTCCGCCGTCATGACCGTCAGGTACTCGTCGTAGCTGGCGATGACGTCCTCCAGGTCGACGGTCTCCGGGAAGTCGGCGACGTCCTGGTGCCTGCGCAGGAACTGCACGGTGCGCAGGACCACGTCCTCCTCGTCGTCGGCGCCGAGCTGGTCCATCACCTCGGGGGTCACCTTGAACCAGGTGCGCACGTCCTCCAGCTCGCTCGGCTGGGTCACGAGGTAGCCGTGCTCACCCTGGGCATCGATCTCGATGTCGTCGGCCATGCACCCGCCCTACCCGCGTTGCTCACGCCAAACGCGGGTCGACCCGCCCCGCTGACCGTTGAGCCGCGCTGTGGCACGGCGCAACGGTCGGTCCAGCGGCTCAGGCTCGACAGCGGAGCTCAGGCTCGGCCGCGCGGCTCGGGGTCGGCCGGGTCAGGGCCGGTCCAGCAGGATGGGCCCATGCCGGACCTCTCCCTCGGTGACGACCTGCGGGCCTTCGTCGACACCTCCCCGTCCCCGTCGCACGCCGTCGCGGAGCTCGCCCGGCGGCTGCGCGCGGCGGGCTTCACCGAGCTCGGCGAGGCCGACCGGTGGGAGCTGGCGCCCGGCGGTCAGCACTTCGTCGTCCGGCACGGCAGCCTGATCGCGTTCCGGGTCGGCAGCACCTCCCCGGCCGAGGCGGGGCTGCGGCTGGTCGGCGCGCACACCGACTCCCCCACGTTCAAGGTGCGGCCGCGCGACGACGTCCGGCAGGCCGGGTACCGGCTGGTCGGCGTCGAGCCCTACGGCGGCGGGCTGTGGCACACCTGGCTGGACCGGGAGCTCACCGTGGCCGGCCGGGTGGCACTGCGCGGCGGCGGCACCGCACTGGTGCGGCTGCCCGGCGCGCCGCTGCGGCTGCCGTCGCTGGCGATCCACCTGGACCGCAGCGTGCGCGACGGCCTGAAGCTGGACCCGCAGCGGGAACTGGTGCCCGTCTGGTCCCAGGACCTGGGCACCGAGCCGGCCCTCCGGGAGGCGCTGGCCACCGAGGTGGGCGCGGCCGTGCAGGACGTCGTCGGGCACGACCTGGTGCTCGCCGACACCCAGCCCGCCGGTCGCACCGGCGCCGACGGCAGCTGGATCGCCGCGCCGCGGCTGGACAACCTGGCCAGCTGCCACGCCGGGGTGACGGCGCTGATCGCCGCGGCGGCCACCCGCCGCACCCAGCTGCTGGTCGCCAACGACCACGAGGAGGTGGGCAGCGGCTCGATGTCCGGGGCGCGCGGCAGCTTCCTGGAGGACGTCGTCCGCCGGCTGGTGGCGGTCCTGGACGCCGCTGACCCGCAGGCGCTCCCCCGGGCACTGGCGCAGTCCCGGCTGGTCTCGGCGGACATGGCGCACGCCGTCCACCCGACCCGTTCCGACCGGCACGAGCCCGGCCACCAGCCGCAGTTGGGCAGCGGGCCGGTGCTGAAGGTGAACGCCAACCAGGCCTACGCCACCGACGCGGTGACCAGCGGCTGGTTCGCCGAGCGCTGCGCGGAGGCGTCGGTGCCGGTGCAGTGGTTCGTCACCCGCGCCGACCTGCCCTGCGGGAGCACGATCGGCCCGCTGACGGCGACCCGGCTGGGCATCGCGACCGTCGACGTCGGCGCACCCATGCTGGCCATGCACTCGGCCCGCGAGCTGGCCTCGGCCCTCGACGTCCCGCTGATGGTCGGCGCGCTGACCGCCTGTTTCGCCGACTGACCGGTCCCCCGGGCGGGGTCAGGCGTCGAGGCGACTGCGGCCGGTGGCCCGGCCGACCCCGACGGCGACCAGCAGCGAGCCGAGGAACAGGCCCACGGCGACCAGCAGGGCGCCGACCATGAAGAGCCCGGTCTCGTCCTGCAGCGCGGCGTCGACCGTCCAGCAGAGGGTGAACGGCACGGTCACCACGAGCGCAGCGACGAGCGGCCGCTGCACCCACCCGGCCAGCACCGCCGCGGCCAGCAGCGTCAGCACGCAGCCGACGACCTGCCACTCCGCGTAGGGGCCGGAGGTGGTGCTGGTGGCCGGGTCGAACTGGTACTCCCGGTCCCAGGCGAGCCACGCGGCCCAGGCGAGCACGCTGAGCGCGGCCGCTCCGGCGGTCCAGGTGCGTCGACGTCCGGTCATGCGGCGGAGGATAGGGCGACAGGCGTCCGGCCGGTGGGACGCGCTCAGGCGCGAGCGGCGATCGCGGCGAGGTCCAGGCCGGCGTCCAGCGCCCCGTACCCGAGGCTGCGGTCGGCCCCGAGACGGGCCGCGACGAACCCGTCGGCGACGGCGGCCGGCGCCTCCCGGATCAGGACGGCCCCCTGCAGGGCGAGCGCCAGCGCCTCCACGACCCGGCGGGCGTGCTGCGGCGCGCTCCCCGGGTCGGCCTGCACCCGGCCGATCAGGGCCCGGGTGGCCTGCACGTGGGCGTCGAAGGCCCGGTGCTGGCCCAGCGCCGAGGCGACCTCTTCGTCGACGGCGGCCACCGACTCCGGCTCGCGGGCCAGCGCCCGGAGGACGTCGAGGGCGATCACGTTGCCCGAGCCCTCCCAGACCGCCATCACCGGCTGCTCCCGGTAGCGGCGGGCGAGCGGGAATGCCTCGGTGTAGCCGTTGCCGCCCAGGCACTCCAGCGCCTCGTAGGCGTGGTGCGGCCCGCGCTTGCACACCCAGTACTTCGCCACGGGGGTGGCGAGCCGGCGGAACGCGACCGACTCGGCGTCCTCGCTGTCGTACGCCGCGGCCACCCGCAGCGCCGTCCAGGTGGCGGCCTCGGCCTCCAGCTGCAGGTCGGCGACGACGGCGGTCATCGCCGGCTGGTCGATCAGGGTGGCGCCGAAGGCGCTGCGGTGCCGGGTGTGCCAGGCGGCCTCGGCGACGGCCTGCCGCATGCCGGCGGCGCTGCCCAGCACGCAGTCCAGCCGGGTCTGCCCGACCATCTCGATGATGGCGCGGACCCCGCGCCCCGCCTCCCCGACCAGCCAGCCGACCGTGTCCTCCAGCTCGATCTCCGAGGAGGCGTTCGACCGGTTGCCCAGCTTGTCCTTGAGCCGCTGGATGCGGAACACGTTGCGGTCACCGCCCGGCAGGACGCGGGGCACCAGGAAGCAGGAGAGGCCGGTGCTGGTCTGGGCGAGGACCAGGAACGCGTCGGACTGCGGGGCCGAGCAGAACCACTTGTGCCCGGTCAGCCGCCAGCTGCCGTCGCCGGCGTCGACGGCCCGGGTGGTGTTGGCCCGCACGTCCGAGCCGCCCTGCTTCTCGGTCATCGCCATGCCGAAGACCGCGGAGGACTTGGTGGCCGGGTCGCGCAGCTCGGGGTCGTAGTCCCGGGAGAACACCTTGGGCAGCCACACGTCGGCCAGCTCCGGCGCCGCGCGCAGCGAGGGGACGACGGCGTGGGTCATGCTCACCGGGCAGGCGTGCCCGGGCTCGACCTGGGCGAAGAGCATGAACACCGCCGCCCGGGCGACGTGCGCACCGGGCCGCGGCTCCGCCCAGCAGCTGGTGTGCGCGCCGTGCGCGATCGCCGCGGCGCTGATCCGGTGGTAGGTGGGGTGGAACTCGACCGCGTCGACCCGGTTGCCCCAGCGGTCGTGGCCGGCGAACACCGGCGGATGGGTGTTGGCGAGTTCGGCGTCCCGCTGGAAGTCGGCCTGCCCGACGAGCGACCCGACCTCGGCGAGGTGGTCGGCGGCCCATCCGGCGCCGTGGCGCTCGACCGCCTCGGTCAGGGCCGGGTCGGTCGAGTACTCGTCCAGGTCGACCCGCGGCGGCGCCTGGTTGAGGACCTCGTGCGTGCTGCTCACTGCGCCTCCTCACCGACGTGGTCCCGGTTCCCCAGGAGTGGACCACGGCGGTTCGCCGGATCGGCTGATCAGGCGTCCCGGGGTTCAGGGCTGCGAGCCCTGGGCAGGGCGAGAAGGGGCCTGCGACGGCGGGCCCGCCACGACGACGGAGAGGACGACGATGCAGGCGACCCTCGTGGTGCTGGGCGGGACGGGCGACCTCACCGGCCGCCTCCTCCTCCCGGGGCTGGCCCAGCTGGTCCAGGCAGGTGCGCTCGACGGCGACGTCAACGTGCTGGCGGTGGGCCGGGACGACTGGTCGGAGCAGGAGTACCGGGAGTGGGCGCGGGCCCGGCTCGCCGAGCACGCCGGCCACGTGCCCGAGGAGGCGCAGGACCGTCTGGTCGAGCTGCTCGGCTACGAGCGCGGCGACGTGACCGCCCCCGACGACCTGCGACAGGTGCTGGCCCGCGTGCCGGGCCGCCCGGTGGTCTACCTGGCCCTGCCGAACACCGTCTTCCTCCCCACCCTGGAGGCGCTGACCGAGGTCGAGCTGCCCGAGGGGACGACGATCGCCGTGGAGAAGCCCTTCGGCCGCGACGAGGCCGATGCCCGGGAGCTCAACGCCGTCCTGCACCGGCTGGTCCCGGAGGAGCGCGCGTTCCGCACCGACCACTTCCTGGCCAAGCAGACCGTGCTCAACGTCCTGGGGCTGCGCTTCGCCAACCGGCTGTTCGAGCCGGTCTGGAACGCCTCGCACGTCGACCGCGTCGAGATCGTCTTCGACGAGACGCTGGGCCTGGAGGGGCGCGCCGGCTACTACGACACGGCGGGCGCGCTGCGGGACATGCTGCAGAACCACCTGCTCCAGCAGCTGGCCCTCGTGGCGATGGAACCGCCGAACGCGGTCGACGGCGCCAGCCTGTCCGCCCGCAAGGCCGACGTCCTGCGGGCGGTCCGGCCCCCGGCCGACATGGCGCGGGACACCGTGCGCGGGCGGTACACCGCCGGGACCGTCCAGGGCCGGGAGCTGCCCGACTACACCAGCGAGGAGGGCGTCGACCCGGCGCGGGAGACCGAGACGCACGCCGAGTTCACGGTGACGATCGACAACTGGCGCTGGGCGGGCGTGCCGTTCCGGCTGCGCAGCGGCAAGGCACTGGGCGCGGGCCGGCGGGAGATCGCCATCTGGTTCAAGCCCGTGCCGCACCTGGCCTTCGGTGACCAGCAGCTCCAGCCGGACGTGCTGCGGCTGGGCCTCGACCCCGACCACGTCACGCTGGAGCTGAACCTCAACGGGGCCGGCGAGCCGTTCGATCTCGAGCGCCGCGCCCTGGACATCGACCTGCCCCCGAACGACCTGTCGGCCTACGGGCTGCTGCTGCGGGAGGTGCTGGCCGGGGACTCCACCCTGTCCATCAGCGACGTGGAGGCCGAGCAGTCCTGGCGCATCGTCGAGCCGGTCCTGGCTGCCTGGTCGGCGGGTGAGGTGCCGCTGCGGGAGTACCCGGCCGGGTCGGCCGGCCCTGACCACGGCTGAGCCGCCCCCTACGTCGGGGGCTCCAGCAGGAACAGCCGGTGGACCACCTCCGACCAGGCGGCCCGGACCTCTGCGGGCCGGTCGGCGACGAGGTCCCGGATGCAGGCGAGGACCTCGCGCCCCTCGCTGACGACGCCCTGGAACGCCAGGCCGAACACCAGGGACCGGATCTCGTCGAGCTGCAGGCCGGCATCGAGCAACGGCTGGACGACCCACTGGTGATCGTCCCGGGCGAGCGACTCCACACCAGACGTTCGCCGGCAGGTGCCGGGTCGGATGCAGACGCGCCGGGACCGGCGACAGCTCGCCGGTCCAGCGCACGTAGCGTGAAGGGCATGAGCCGCTCTCGCCGTGACCCCGGTACGCCTCCGGTACTGGCCCCCAACGGCCTGCGGGTCGTCGCCCTCGGTGGCCTGGGTGAGATCGGCCGCAACATGACCGTCTTCGAGCACGCCGGCAAGCTGCTGATCGTCGACTGCGGCGTGCTCTTCCCCGAGGAGCACCAGCCCGGGATCGACGTGATCCTCCCGGACTTCACCTCCATCCGGGACCGGCTGGACGACATCGTGGCCGTCGTCCTGACGCACGGGCACGAGGACCACATCGGCGGCGTCCCGTACCTGCTGCGGGAGCGGCGGGACATCCCCGTCATCGGGTCGAAGCTGACGCTGGCCTTCATCGAGGCCAAGCTCAAGGAACACAAGATCACCCCGGTGACCGAGCAGGTCGCGGAGGGCGACGAGCTGCGGCTCGGCCCCTTCGACCTGGAGTTCCTGGCGGTCAACCACTCCATCCCCGACGCGCTCGCCGTGGCCATCCGCACCGCCGCCGGCCTCGTGCTGCACACCGGCGACTTCAAGATGGACCAGTTCCCGCTGGACCAGCGGATCACCGACCTGCGCGGGTTCGCCCGGCTCGGCGAGGAGGGCGTGGACCTCTTCCTCACCGACTCCACCAACGCCGACGTCCCCGGCTTCACCACGTCGGAGGGTGAGCTCACCCCGGCGATCGACACGGTCTTCCGAACCGCCCCCAAGCGGGTCATCGTCTCCAGCTTCGCCAGCCACGTGCACCGCATCCAGCAGGTGCTCGACGCCGCGCACGAGCACGGCCGCAAGGTCGCCTTCGTCGGCCGGTCGATGGTCCGCAACATGGGGATCGCCCGCGACCTGGGCTACCTGCGGGTGCCCAAGGGCCTCGTCGTGGACATGAAGGTGCTGGAGAAGCTGCCCGCCGACCAGGTGTGCCTGATCTGCACCGGCTCCCAGGGCGAGCCCATGGCGGCGCTGTCCCGGATGGCCAACCGGGACCACGTCATCCGGATCGCCGAGGGCGACACGGTGCTGCTGGCCAGCTCGCTGATCCCGGGCAACGAGAACGCGATCTACCGGATCATCAACGAGTTCACCCGGATCGGTGCCAACGTCGTCCACAAGGGCAACGCCAAGGTGCACGTCTCCGGGCACGCCAGCGCCGGCGAGCTCGTGTACTGCTACAACATCGTCAAGCCGCGCAACGTCATGCCGGTGCACGGGGAGTGGCGGCACCTGCGGTCCAACGCCGACCTGGCGATCCGCACCGGCGTCGACCCGAACCGGGTCGTCATCGCCGAGGACGGCACGGTGGTCGACCTGGTCGACGGCCGGGCCACCATCACCGGCAAGGTGCCCGCCGGCAACGTCTACGTCGACGGCTCGACTGTCGGCGGGGCGACCGAGGCCTCGCTGAAGGACCGGCGCACCCTCGCGGAGGAGGGCGTGATCACCGTCGTGGCGATCGTCGACGCGAACACCGGGAAGCTCGTCGAGGCCCCCGACTTCCTCGCCCGCGGCTTCGTCCACGAGGCCGCGTCGTTCGACGCGGCCGTGCCGCTGATCGAGCGGGAACTGGACCGCGCGGCCGCCGACGGCGTCAAGGACGCCGCCCAGCTGGAGTCGCTGATCGCCAAGGCCGTCGGCAACTGGGCGAACCGGGCCCACCGCCGCACCCCGATGATCATCCCGGTGGTCATCGACGCCTGAGCCCGGCCGCTGGGCGGTCCGGCCTCATCGGGCGGGGGCCGACGCCTCCGATCGCGGCCCGCGGTGGCTCTCGATGCGGTTCCGCCCCCGGGCCTTGGCCCGGTAGAGGGCGCGGTCGGCCTGGGCGATGAGGGCCTCGACGTCCTCGTGCTGGGCAGTGGCGACGCCGAGGGAGACGGTGAGCCGGTCGGCGGTGGACGCGGACACCAGCCGCCGGATCCGGTCGGCGATCAGCAGGCTGCTGGCGTGGTCGGCGCTCAGGACGACGGCGAACTCCTCACCGCCGATCCGGTGCACGCCGTCCACGCTCCGGCAGGCCCGCTCCAGCGCGCGGGCGACGCAGACGAGGGCGCGGTCTCCGGCGGGGTGCCCGTGCTGGTCGTTGTACGCCTTGAAGTGGTCGATGTCGGCCAGCACGAGGGTGACCCCGGCCGGGTCCCCGAGACGGCGACGGCCGGCGATCCCCTGGAGGCGGGCGCGCAGGTCGTCGTCAAAGGCACCCCGGTTGCCCAGTCCGGTCAGGGCGTCGGTGCGACAGCGCCGCTCGAGCTCCTCGATGACCCGCCGGGAGCGCCGGGCGTGCCGGTGCAGCAGCACCAGGGCCGCCGTCCCGGGCAGCACGGTGACCAACCGGCCCGTGGCGGTCCCCGTCGACCACCGCGCAGGACCCCAGCCCTCCGGGCGGGGCGAGGCGACCAGCGGGAGCGCCGTCAGCGCCGTGATCTGCCAGGCGGTGCGCACCGCCCCCCGGGACGAGTGGTCGCTCACCTTGCCTGGTCGGCCGGCGGCAGCGTGCTCAGCGGCCGGCCCAGCGCCACGGCGCGGCCGATGGCCGTTCCGCGCGCGAGGGCGCTGCCGTCGGGCTGCGGCCTCATCGGCGGCGGCGTGCGGGCGATGAGCGACACCCCCGCCGCATCGGCGATGGCCCGCGCGGCGGGCTGCGGGGTCCGGCTGACGTCGACGACCAGGGACAGGTCGCCGACGTGCTGGGCGTCCGGGGTGGTCTCGTCGTCGACCCCCAGTCGCGCAGGCCAGCGGCTGCTGAGCGGCGTCAGCGTCTGACAGGCGGTGGGAGCCAGCAGCTCGCGCAGCCGGCTCGCCGCCAGCCGGCTCGCCCGGCCGAAGGGGCGGTAGATGCCGACGACCACGTCCTCGGGCGGCCCGGGCAGGTCACGCAGATGGGCGGCGGCCCGGTCGGCGAGCTCGACGAGGCCGTCGAGCTCGAGGCTCGGCGCCGGGGCCGACGTGGTCGTGTCGATGTCGGGGTGGAGAGAAATGGTCGTGCTCCGGTCTGGTCGGACGGGTTCGGTCGGGTGCGGGGTCAGCCGCCGACGGGCAGGTCGGGCAGGTGCCGCCAGATCTCCCGGGGACTGGTGAACTGCCGATCCGGGAGGGCGTCGAGCAGGAACAGGACCTCCTGGTCGGCACCGGTCGCCAGTGCGGCCTCCCGCATCTCGTCGCTGGTGACCGGGCCGTGGCCGAATGCGGCCTCGATGTGGTCGAGGACCTGGGTCCGGGTCGTCGTCATGGGTCTCCTCGGTGTCGGTCAGGTGCGCGACTGGGGGCGCACGGCACGGGGGCGGTACTCGGCCGGCAGCGGTGCGTTGGCGCGCTCCGACCGGAGCAGCGCCTCGGCGTCGCAGTTGGTGCAGCAGTGGGTCTCGGTCCACCCGACGACCGACAGCTGGGTGCCGCGGGAGAACTGGGTGAGCACCTGGGGTCGCAGCACCAGGTCGGTGCCGGCGCAGGTCGCGCACCGCAACTGGCGATCGCGCAGGAACCGGCCCCCACAGCTGCCACAGGTGATGCCGATGCCCTCCACACCGCGGTCGCCGACGAGGTCGTCGGTCTCGCCGCACTGCGGACACTCGATGTGCAGGGGCATGACGTCCTCCTCGGTCGGGAGCCACCCGCGAGCGGTCTCGACGCGAACCTACCCTTACGTAAAGGTCGAGTGCGCGTCAGTCGGACCCGCTCGACGCCCGGGCTCGCGAACCCCCGGGGGACCGCTCACGCACCGTGATGGCTTTCACAACTCGCCGTCGCATGCGGGTTGACCAGTGCCGATGCACGCCCGGCCGGCCGGCTGCGACAGACCGCGGAGCACCCCCACCGCACACTTCCCTCACGTGAGGGTTATGTTCTTGGCGACGAAGACGGGCACGGCGGCCCGTCGATCCGGACCACCGACGTTCCGGGCCCCGCCGCCGGCGGCTCCGCGCCCCGACGTCGGACCGATGAAGCGCGACGTCCTGGACGACGCGCCACCCCAGCTCTCCTGGCACCCCGCGGTGCCCCTCCGCCGCGCCTGCGGGCGCACGACCTGAAGACGGTGGTATGTCCTCTGCCCTGCCGGCGCTGCCCAAGCCGCGCCTGACCCGACCCACCTGGCTCTCCCCGAACGTCGCCCGCACCGAGGTCCTCGCCGGGATCGTCGTGGCCCTCGCGTTGATCCCCGAGGCGATCAGCTTCTCCATCCTGGCCGGGGTCGACCCCCGCGTCGGCCTGTTCTCCTCCTTCGTCATGGCCGTGGTGATCGCCTTCACCGGCGGCCGGCCCGCCATGATCACCGCTGCCACCGGGGCGATCGCGCTCGTGGTGGCACCGCTGGCGCTGCAGTACGGCGTCGAGTACCTGCTCGCCGCCGTCGTCCTGGGCGGCGTGTTCCAGGTGCTGCTGGGCCTGTCCGGCTTTGCCCGGCTGATGAGGTTCATCCCGCGCAGCGTCATGGTCGGCTTCGTCAACGCGCTGGCCATCCTGATCTTCACCGCGCAGCTGCCGTACCTCACCGACGTATCCTGGCTCGTCTACCCGATGGTCGCCGCCGGCCTGGCGATCATCTTCCTGCTCCCCCGACTGACCACCGCGATCCCGGCACCGCTGGTGTCGATCGTCGTGCTCACCGGGCTCACCGTCGCGGCCGCCCTCACCGTGCCGAACGTGGGCGACCAGGGCGAGCTGCCCGACAGCCTGCCCTTCTTCGGCATCCCGGCCATCCCGTTCACCTGGGAGACGCTGACGATCATCGCGCCCTACGCCCTGGGCGTCGCCTTCGTCGGGCTGATGGAGTCGCTGATGACGGCGAAGCTCGTCGACGACCTCACCGACACCCCCTCGAACAAGACCCGCGAGTCCTGGGGCCAGGGTGTCGCGAACATCGCCTCCGGGTTCTTCGGCGGCATGGGCGGCTGCGCGATGATCGGCCAGACGATGATCAACGTGAAGTCCGGCGCCCGCACCCGGCTGTCGACCTTCCTGTCCGGGGTCTTCCTGCTGATCATGGTCGTCGTCCTGGGCGACATCGTCGCGCTCATCCCGATGGCCGCACTGGTCGCCGTGATGATCTTCGTGGCGATCGCCACCTTCGACTGGCACAGCCTCCGCACCATCCACACCATGCCCCGCAGCGAGACGATCGTGATGGTCTCCACCGTGGCGGTCACCCTGATCACCCACAACCTGGCCATCGGCGTCGCCGTCGGCGTGCTGGTCGCCTGCGTGCTCTTCGCCCGCCGGGTGGCCCACCTCGTCGAGGTCACCAGCGTCTCCGACCCGGACGGCGACACCCGGGTGTACTCGGTCCACGGTGCGCTCTTCTTCGCCTCCAGCAACGACCTGTACACCCAGTTCGACTACGCCGGCGATCCCGAGAACGTCGTGATCGACCTGTCCGGCGCCCACGTCTGGGACGCCTCCACGGTCGCCGCCCTGGACGCGATCACCCACAAGTACGCGACCCGCGGGAAGCAGGTGGAGGTCATCGGGCTCAACGGGCACTCCGCCTCCCGCTACGAGCGGCACAGCGGACAGCTCGCCGGCGCGCACTGACCCCCGGCCGGCCCTGCGTACCACCGCGGGGCCGGCCGATCGACCTCCGAGGCGGTCGGCTGCTGGCCGCCCGGCCGTCTCGGAGCCCCCCTCGCTCGGCGTCATCAACTCTTCTTTTACGTTAGAGTTGACTGCAGATCGGGCCGTCGTAACGGCGCGATCTGGATCGGAGGCACCCCATGGGTGATCGGCACATGCAGATCGGCGAGGTCGCCGAGCGCACCGGGCTCAGCGTCCGCACCATCCGCTTCTACGAGGAGAGCGGCCTGGTCACCCCGACCGCACGCAGCAGCGGCGGCTTCCGGCTCTACACCGACGGCGACGTCGAGCGCCTGATGGTGATCCGCCGGATGAAGCCGCTGGACTTCAGCATCGAGGAGATCCGCGACGTGCTGCAGATCCTCGACGTCCTCCGCGGCCGAGAGCGGGGGACCACCACGCCGCCGGACCCCGAGCTCGTCGAACGGCTCGCCATGTACCGGGAGCTCGCCGACCAGCGCGTCGCCACGCTGCACACGCAGTGGTCGTCCGCCGCCGCGTTCGCCACCAGCCTGCGCCTCGAGGTCGAGCAGGTGCACGCACCGCAGGGCAGACCGCGATGACCGCCACCGCCACCCACGGGACGGCGGCGGACCCGGAACCGGCCGACGCCGCCACCGGTGAGGTGCTGGCGCAGGCCGCCCGGCGGCGGACGTTCGCGGTGATCAGCCACCCCGACGCCGGGAAGTCGACGTTGACCGAGGCCCTGGCGTTGCACGCGCGGGTGATCGGGCAGGCCGGTGCGGTGCACGGCAAGGCCGGTCGGCGGGGCACGGTGTCGGACTGGATGGACATGGAGAAGGCCCGCGGCATCTCCATCACCTCCGCGGCGCTGCAGTTCGAGTACCGGGACACCGTGGTGAACCTGCTGGACACCCCCGGGCACGCGGACTTCTCCGAGGACACCTACCGGGTGCTGACCGCCGTCGACGCGGCGGTGATGCTCATCGATGCGGCCAAGGGCCTGGAGGCCCAGACGATGAAGCTGTTCGCCGTCTGCCGGCACCGCGGCATCCCGGTGATCACGGTGGTGAACAAGTGGGACCGGCCGGGCAAGGACGCCCTGGAGCTGATGGACGAGGTCGCCGAGCGCACCGGGCTGGCGCCGACCCCGCTGACCTGGCCGGTGGGCATCTCCGGGGACTTCCGGGGGGTGCTGGACCGCCGCGACGGCACCTACCGCCGGTTCACCCGCACCGCCGGCGGGGCGACCATCGCCCCCGAGGAGACGCTCACCCCCGCCGCCGCCGAGGCCCGGGAGGGCATCGACTGGACCCGGGCGGTCGAGGAGGCGGAGCTGCTGGTCGCCAGCGGCGCAGACCACGACCAGGAGACCTTCCTGGCCGGCTACAGCACCCCGGTGCTGTTCGCCTCGGCCGTGTCGAACTTCGGCGTCGCCGCCCTGTTGGACACCCTCGTCGACCTGGCCCCCGCCCCGGCGGACCGGACCGACGCCGAGGGCCGGCCGCGGGCCCTGACCGATCCCTTCAGCGCCTTCGTGTTCAAGGTTCAGTCGGGCATGGACGCCGCCCACCGCGACCGGCTGGCCTACATCCGGATCTGCTCCGGGGTGTTCGAGCGCGGCATGGTCGTCACCAACAGCACCACGGGACGCCCGTTCGCCACGAAGTACGCCCAGCACGTGTTCGGCCGCGAGCGGGAGAGCATCGACCTCGCCCACCCCGGCGACGTCGTCGGCCTGGTCAACGCCGCTGCCCTGGGGGTCGGCGACACCCTGTTCACCGGCCCTCCGGTCACCTACCCACCGTTGTCGACCTTCGCGCCCGAGCACTTCGCCGTGGCCCGGGCGATGGACACCGGCCGGCACAAGCAGTTCCGGCGGGGGATCGACCAGCTGGAGTCCGAAGGGGTCGTGCAGGTGCTGCGCTCGGACCGCCGCGGCGACCAGGCACCCGTGCTCGCCGTCGTCGGCCCCATGCAGTTCGAGGTCGCCGCCCACCGGATGGAGCACGAGTTCCACTCCCCGGTCGCGCTGGAACCGCTGCCGTACACGGTCGCGGTGCGCACCGACGCCGACTCCGCCCCCGCGGTCGCCGCGGCGCGTGGCGTGGAGATCCTGGCGCGCGGGAACGGGGAACTGCTGGCACTGTTCCGGGACAAGTGGGACCTGCGCTCGCTCCAGCAGCGCAGCCCCGAGCTCACCATCGAGCCCATGGTGGCCGCACAGCTCGACTGAGTAGCCGCGCGACCGCGACACCCGTCCACGAGCAGTCGACGACGCCTGCCCTGTCTGCGCCGCAGACCCACCAGCCGCAGACCCACCAGGAGAGGCACTCCCACGTCCCGCTCGGCTCCCGCCCGCTCGCATGCCACGACCCGCAGCCCCCGCCGGGACGGCCCCCGTGGACCCGAGGGCTTCTACGGCTGGCACATGGTGGGCGTCTCGGCGGTCGCGCTGGCAGCCACCGCGCCCGGGCAGACCGCGGCGATCTCCGCGTTCATCGACCCGATGACCGAGAACCTGGGCATCAGCCGGTCGGCCATCTCCACCGCCTACCTGATCGGCACGCTGATCGGCGCTGCGGCCATGCCCCTGGTCGGGCGGGCACTGGACCGGTTCGGCACCCGGGCGACCATGGCCGTCATCGGCGCCGTCTTCGGCACGGTGCTGCTCGGCCTGGCCGCGGTCTCCGGCCTGGTCGGCCTGACCGCGGGCTTCGTCGGCGTCCGGATGGCCGGTCAGGGTGCCCTCGGGCTCACCGCGACGACCGCGGTCGCCGTCTGGTTCACCCGGCGCCGGGGGCTGGCGCTCGGACTCGTCTCCGCGACCGGTGCGGCGTGCATCTCCCTGGCGCCGATCGGGCTCGAGGCGCTCATCTCCGCCACCAGCTGGCGGACCGCGTGGGCGGTCGAGGGTGTGGCCGTGTGGCTGATCGTCGTCCCGCTGGCGCTGTTCGGCGTGCGCAACGACCCGGCGTCCCTCGGTCAGCGCCCGGACGGCGAGCAGGTCACCGATGCCGCCGCACCGGCGGCACCGGTGGGCCGCACGCTCGGCGAGGCGGTCCGGACGCCGTTCTTCTGGGTGGTCGTCTCGGGGGTCGCCGTCTCGGGGATGCTGTCCACCGCCGTCGCCTTCCACCAGATCGACCTGCTCGGCGAGCGGGGGCTGAGCGCTGGTGCCGCCGCGGCGAACTTCCTCCCGCAGACCGTGGCGTCCCTGCTGGCCACCTTGGCGATCGGTGCCCTCGTCGACCGGGTCAACAGCCGCTGGCTCACCAGCGCCTGCATGCTCGCCCTCACCGCCGGCCTGCTGTGGGGGACGTCGGTCGACCCGGGCTGGTCGGCGATCGGGTTCGGCGTGCTCATCGGCGCCTCCGGTGGCGCGATCCGCACCCTGGAGGCGGGCGCCTTCCCGCGCTACTTCGGGACCACCCACCTGGGCACCATCCGCGGGGTCGTGGCCGCGGTGAGCGTCGGCTCGACCGCCTTCGGGCCGGTGGCCTTCGCGGTGGTGCACGACGCCACCGACGGGTACGGCGCGGCCCTCCTCGGCGGAGCGGCCCTCCCGCTGCTGGTCGCACTGGCGGCCCTGGTGCTCCCCACGCCGACGCTGCCGGCACCCCCCGCCCCTACGCCGGAGGACGGCCCGATGCCGCCGGTGGACGCCGCACCCACGGTCGACCCCCTACCGCCGGTGGACGACTCGCCCGTCGTCACGGAGGAGTTCGGGTCCGCGCCTGCCACCGCCGGTCGACCCCAGGCCGAGCCGGGCTGAGCGCCGTCCCGGGCCGACGCCCGATGGTCGCTGTGACCAACCACCCGTCGTGGTGATGCAACAACTACCTCACGTCAGGGTTAGATTGTCCCGGGCGTTCGCGCGGAGGAGCCCGCGCTCGGGTCGCTGTCGACCTGCGACCGATGCCCTCCCGACCCTCGGTGCACCGCCGCACCAACCCCTCGTAGGCACGCGCTCGCGCGGACCCCCGCGCCGACGGCGCACGACCCGAAGACGGTGGCATGTCCCTCCCGACCGCACTCTCCGCACTCGGCCGCCCCGCGTGGCTGGCGCCGAAGGTGGCCCGCACCGAGATCCTCGCCGGGATCGTCGTGGCCCTCGCGTTGATCCCCGAGGCGATCAGCTTCTCCATCCTGGCCGGGGTCGACCCGCGGGTGGGGCTCTACTCGTCGTTCGTGATGGCCGTGGTCATCTCCTTCACCGGCGGCCGCCCGGCGATGATCACCGCCGCGACCGGGGCGATCGCGCTGGTGGTCGCGCCGCTGGCACTCGAGTACGGCGTGGAGTACCTGTTCGCCGCGGTCGTGCTCGGCGGTGTCTTCCAGGTGACGCTCGGGCTCGTCGGCTTCGCCCGGCTGATGCGGTTCATCCCGCGCAGCGTGATGGTCGGCTTCGTCAACGCGCTGGCCATCCTGATCTTCACCGCACAGCTGCCGTACCTGGTCGACGTCTCCTGGCTGGTCTACCCGATGGTCGCCGCCGGCCTGGCGATCATCTTCCTGCTCCCCCGACTGACCACCGCGATCCCGGCGCCGCTGGTGTCGATCGTCGTGCTCACCGGGCTCACCGTCGCGGCCGCCCTCACCGTGCCGAACGTGGGCGACCAGGGCGAGCTGCCCGACAGCCTGCCCTTCTTCGGCATCCCGGCCATCCCGTTCACCTGGGAGACGCTGACGATCATCGCCCCCTACGCACTGGGTGTTGCCTTCGTCGGGCTGATGGAGTCGCTGATGACGGCAAAGCTCGTCGACGACCTCACCGATACGCACTCCAACAAGACCCGCGAGTCCTGGGGCCAGGGTGTCGCCAACGTCGCCTCCGGCTTCTTCGGCGGCATGGGTGGCTGCGCGATGATCGGCCAGACGATGATCAACGTGAAGTCCGGCGCCCGTACCCGGCTGTCGACCTTCCTGTCCGGCGTCTTCCTGCTGATCCTGGTCGTCGTCCTGGGCGACATCGTGGCGATCATCCCGATGGCCGCGCTCGTGGCCGTGATGATCTTCGTGTCGATCGCCACCTTCGACTGGCACAGCCTGCGCACCATCCACCGGATGCCGCGCAGCGAGACCGTCGTGATGCTCTCCACCGTCGCGGTCACCCTCGCCACCCACAACCTCGCCATCGGCGTCGGCGTCGGCGTGCTGGTCGCCTGCGTGCTCTTCGCCCGCCGGGTGGCCCACCTCGTCGAGGTCACCAGCACCACCAGCCCGGACGGGACGACGCGCTTCTACGCCGTCCACGGCGCGCTGTTCTTCGCCTCCAGCAACGACCTCTACCAGCAGTTCGACTACGCCGACGACCCCGCCGACGTCGTCATCGACCTGTCCGGCGCCCAGGTCTGGGATGCCTCCACCGTCGCCACCCTGGACGCGATCACCCACAAGTACGAGACGCGCGGCAAGACCGTGCAGATCGTGGGCCTGAGCGAGCACTCGGCCGACCGCTACGAGCGGCACACCGGCCAGCTCGCCGGGGGGCACTGAGGTGGCCGGGCACGGCGAGCTCATGCAGATCGGCCAAGTGGCCGAGCGGATCGGGCTGAGCCTGCGGACCATCCGCTTCTACGAGGAGAACGGGCTCGTCGTCCCCACCAGCCGCACCGAGGGGGGCTTCCGGCTCTACAGCGAGGCCGACGTCGCCCGCTTCGAGGTGATCAAGCGGATGAAGCCGCTGGGCTTCTCGCTGGAGGAGATGCAGGAGCTGCTCACCCTGCTGCACGACCTCGAGCACGGCACGGGCGACCGCGAGCAGCTGCTGACCCGGCTGCGCGAGTTCCATGAGGCCGCCACGGCCCGGGTCGCCACGCTGCGCGACCAGCTGGCCGTCGCGGAGGGGTTCGCCGGCACGCTGGCCGTCCACCTGGAGACCCACCGCTAGGACGGGACGCGGGTCACCCGACCCGGCTTTGCATGGTCATACAGAGCAATGCATACTTGTGTCCATGTCCAAGGTGCTCACGTCCCTGCCCGTCGGCGAACGCGTCGGCATCGCCTTCTCCGGCGGTCTCGACACGTCGGTCGCGGTGGCCTGGATGCGCGAGAAGGGCGCCGTGCCCTGCACCTACACCGCGGACATCGGCCAGGCCGACGAGCCCGACATCGGATCGGTGCCCGGCCGCGCCAGCGCCTACGGCGCCGAGCTCGCCCGGCTGGTCGACTGCCGGGCCGCCCTGGTCGAGGAGGGGCTCGCGGCGCTGACCTGCGGGGCCTTCCACATCCGCTCCGGCGGCCGCAGCTACTTCAACACCACCCCGCTCGGCCGCGCGGTCACCGGCACCCTGCTGGTGCGGGCGATGCTGGCCGACGGCGTCCAGATCTGGGGCGACGGGTCGACCTACAAGGGCAACGACATCGAGCGGTTCTACCGCTACGGCCTGCTGGCCAACCCCGGGCTGCGGATCTACAAGCCGTGGCTGGACGCCGACTTCGTCACCGAGCTCGGCGGCCGCAAGGAGATGTCGGAGTGGCTGGTCGCCCACGGCCTGCCCTACCGGGACAGTGCGGAGAAGGCCTACTCCACCGACGCCAACATCTGGGGCGCGACGCACGAGGCCAAGACCCTCGAGCACCTCGACACCGGCATCGAGACGGTCGAGCCGATCATGGGCGTGAAGTTCTGGGACCCGACGGTGGAGATCGCCGCCGAGGACGTCACGGTCGGCTTCGAGTACGGCCGGCCGGTGACGCTCAACGGCAAGGAGTTCGCCACCCCGGTCGACCTGGTGCTGGAGGCCAACGCGATCGGCGGGCGGCACGGCCTGGGCATGTCCGACCAGATCGAGAACCGGATCATCGAGGCGAAGAGCCGGGGCATCTACGAGGCACCGGGGATGGCCCTGCTGCACGCGGCCTACGAGCGGCTGGTCAACGCCATCCACAACGAGGACACCCTGGCCACGTACCACAGCGAGGGCCGTCGGCTGGGCCGGCTGATGTACGAGGGCCGCTGGCTGGACCCGCAGGCGATGATGCTGCGCGAGTCGCTGCAGCGCTGGGTCGGCATGGCGGTCAGCGGTGAGGTCACCCTGCGGCTGCGGCGCGGCGAGGACTACTCGGTGCTGGACACCTCGGGCCCGGCCTTCAGCTACCACCCGGACAAGCTGTCCATGGAGCGCACCCAGGACTCCGCCTTCGGGCCGGTCGACCGGATCGGCCAGCTGACCATGCGCAACCTGGACATCGCCGACTCGCGGGCCAAGCTGGAGCAGTACGCCCGGATGGGCATGGTCGGTGGCGCCACCCCGACGTCCATCGGTGCAGCCCAGGCCGCCTCGACCGGCCTGATCGACGCCACCCAGCAGGGCGGCGCCGAGGCGATCGCCTCGCGCGGCCAGGTCTCCGAGCACGACGAGCTGCTGGACCGCGCGGCGATGGAGGCCGGCACCGACTGACCCGACCCTGGGAGACTCGGGAGGTGCCCTCCCCCCGCTGCCCGTGCGGCACCGGCCTGCCCTACGCCGAGTGCTGCGGCCGGCTGCACGCGGGGACGGCGACCGCGGGGACGGCCGAGCAGCTGATGCGCTCGCGGTACAGCGCCTTCGCGGTCGGGGTCGCCGGGACCCACCCAAGCAGTGCCGGGCCCCGGGACGTCGGTCGGGGCGGATGTTCCACGTGGAGCATCCGGCGCTCAGTCCAGCGAGACCCCGTCCACGTAGCGCCACTGGCCGTCCTCGCGGGCGAACCGGCTCTGCTCGTGCTGGGCTCCGCGCACCCCGCCGGCGCGGTGGTGGGCCCGGAACTCCACCGTGCCCCCCGGTGCCAGCAGGGTCCCCCCGGTGGTGGCCAGCACCTCCAGCCCCGTCCAGCGGACCGCCGGGTCGAGGTCGAGGGTGCGGGGCCGGGTGCTGGAGTGCCAGGTGCTCAGCAGGTACCCGGCGTCCCCGACCGCGAAGGCGCTGTACCGCGAGCGCATCAGCTGCTCGGCCGTCCCCGCGGTCGCCGTCCCCGCGTGCAGCCGGCCGCAGCACTCGGCGTAGGGCAGGCCGGTGCCGCACGGGCAGCGGGGGGAGGGCACCTCCCGAGTCTCCCAGGGTCGGGTCAGTCGGTGCCGGCCTCCATCGCCGCGCGGTCCAGCAGCTCGTCGTGCTCGGAGACCTGGCCGCGCGAGGCGATCGCCTCGGCGCCGCCCTGCTGGGTGGCGTCGATCAGGCCGGTCGAGGCGGCCTGGGCTGCACCGATGGACGTCGGGGTGGCGCCACCGACCATGCCCATCCGGGCGTACTGCTCCAGCTTGGCCCGCGAGTCGGCGATGTCCAGGTTGCGCATGGTCAGCTGGCCGATCCGGTCGACCGGCCCGAAGGCGGAGTCCTGGGTGCGCTCCATGGACAGCTTGTCCGGGTGGTAGCTGAAGGCCGGGCCCGAGGTGTCCAGCACCGAGTAGTCCTCGCCGCGCCGCAGCCGCAGGGTGACCTCACCGCTGACCGCCATGCCGACCCAGCGCTGCAGCGACTCGCGCAGCATCATCGCCTGCGGGTCCAGCCAGCGGCCCTCGTACATCAGCCGGCCCAGCCGACGGCCCTCGCTGTGGTACGTGGCCAGGGTGTCCTCGTTGTGGATGGCGTTGACCAGCCGCTCGTAGGCCGCGTGCAGCAGGGCCATCCCCGGTGCCTCGTAGATGCCCCGGCTCTTCGCCTCGATGATCCGGTTCTCGATCTGGTCGGACATGCCCAGGCCGTGCCGCCCGCCGATCGCGTTGGCCTCCAGCACCAGGTCGACCGGGGTGGCGAACGCCTTGCCGTTGAGCGTCACCGGCCGGCCGTACTCGAAGCCGACCGTGACGTCCTCGGCGGCGATCTCCACCGTCGGGTCCCAGAACTTCACGCCCATGATCGGCTCGACCGTCTCGATGCCGGTGTCGAGGTGCTCGAGGGTCTTGGCCTCGTGCGTCGCGCCCCAGATGTTGGCGTCGGTGGAGTAGGCCTTCTCCGCACTGTCCCGGTAGGGCAGGCCGTGGGCGACCAGCCACTCCGACATCTCCTTGCGGCCGCCGAGCTCGGTGACGAAGTCGGCGTCCAGCCACGGCTTGTAGATCCGCAGCCCGGGGTTGGCCAGCAGGCCGTAGCGGTAGAACCGCTCGATGTCGTTGCCCTTGTAGGTCGACCCGTCGCCCCAGATCTGGACGCCGTCGGCCAGCATCGCCCGCACCAGCAGGGTGCCGGTGACCGCGCGGCCGAGCGGGGTGG
The DNA here is from genome assembly GCF_011039295.1 of Modestobacter sp. KNN46-3. Lineage (NCBI taxonomy): Bacteria > Bacillati > Actinomycetota > Actinomycetes > Geodermatophilales > Geodermatophilaceae > Modestobacter > Modestobacter sp. KNN46-3. Next base: position 82,276 of record NZ_JAAKGN010000002.1, read on the forward strand.
TGTTGAAGTAGCTGCGGCCGCCGGAGCGGATGTGGAAGGCCCCGCAGGTCAGCGCCGCGAGCCCCTCCTCGACCAGGGCGGCCCGGCAGTCGACCAGCCGGGCGAGCTCGGCGCCGTAGGCGCTGGCGCGGCCGGGCACCGATCCGATGTCGGGCTCGTCGGCCTGGCCGATGTCCGCGGTGTAGGTGCAGGGCACGGCGCCCTTCTCGCGCATCCAGGCCACCGCGACCGACGTGTCGAGACCGCCGGAGAAGGCGATGCCGACGCGTTCGCCGACGGGCAGGGACGTGAGCACCTTGGACATGGACACAAGTATGCATTGCTCTGTATGACCATGCAAAGCCGGGTCGGGTGACCCGCGTCCCGTCCTAGCGGTGGGTCTCCAGGTGGACGGCCAGCGTGCCGGCGAACCCCTCCGCGACGGCCAGCTGGTCGCGCAGCGTGGCGACCCGGGCCGTGGCGGCCTCATGGAACTCGCGCAGCCGGGTCAGCAGCTGCTCGCGGTCGCCCGTGCCGTGCTCGAGGTCGTGCAGCAGGGTGAGCAGCTCCTGCATCTCCTCCAGCGAGAAGCCCAGCGGCTTCATCCGCTTGATCACCTCGAAGCGGGCGACGTCGGCCTCGCTGTAGAGCCGGAAGCCCCCCTCGGTGCGGCTGGTGGGGACGACGAGCCCGTTCTCCTCGTAGAAGCGGATGGTCCGCAGGCTCAGCCCGATCCGCTCGGCCACTTGGCCGATCTGCATGAGCTCGCCGTGCCCGGCCACCTCAGTGCCCCCCGGCGAGCTGGCCGGTGTGCCGCTCGTAGCGGTCGGCCGAGTGCTCGCTCAGGCCCACGATCTGCACGGTCTTGCCGCGCGTCTCGTACTTGTGGGTGATCGCGTCCAGGGTGGCGACGGTGGAGGCATCCCAGACCTGGGCGCCGGACAGGTCGATGACGACGTCGGCGGGGTCGTCGGCGTAGTCGAACTGCTGGTAGAGGTCGTTGCTGGAGGCGAAGAACAGCGCGCCGTGGACGGCGTAGAAGCGCGTCGTCCCGTCCGGGCTGGTGGTGCTGGTGACCTCGACGAGGTGGGCCACCCGGCGGGCGAAGAGCACGCAGGCGACCAGCACGCCGACGCCGACGCCGATGGCGAGGTTGTGGGTGGCGAGGGTGACCGCGACGGTGGAGAGCATCACGACGGTCTCGCTGCGCGGCATCCGGTGGATGGTGCGCAGGCTGTGCCAGTCGAAGGTGGCGATCGACACGAAGATCATCACGGCCACGAGCGCGGCCATCGGGATGATCGCCACGATGTCGCCCAGGACGACGACCAGGATCAGCAGGAAGACGCCGGACAGGAAGGTCGACAGCCGGGTACGGGCGCCGGACTTCACGTTGATCATCGTCTGGCCGATCATCGCGCAGCCACCCATGCCGCCGAAGAAGCCGGAGGCGACGTTGGCGACACCCTGGCCCCAGGACTCGCGGGTCTTGTTGGAGTGCGTATCGGTGAGGTCGTCGACGAGCTTTGCCGTCATCAGCGACTCCATCAGCCCGACGAAGGCAACACCCAGTGCGTAGGGGGCGATGATCGTCAGCGTCTCCCAGGTGAACGGGATGGCCGGGATGCCGAAGAAGGGCAGGCTGTCGGGCAGCTCGCCCTGGTCGCCCACGTTCGGCACGGTGAGGGCGGCCGCGACGGTGAGCCCGGTGAGCACGACGATCGACACCAGCGGCGCCGGGATCGCGGTGGTCAGTCGGGGGAGCAGGAAGATGATCGCCAGGCCGGCGGCGACCATCGGGTAGACCAGCCAGGAGACGTCGACCAGGTACGGCAGCTGTGCGGTGAAGATCAGGATGGCCAGCGCGTTGACGAAGCCGACCATCACGCTGCGCGGGATGAACCGCATCAGCCGGGCGAAGCCGACGAGCCCGAGCGTCACCTGGAAGACACCGCCGAGCACGACCGCGGCGAACAGGTACTCCACGCCGTACTCGAGTGCCAGCGGCGCGACCACCAGCGCGATCGCCCCGGTCGCGGCGGTGATCATCGCCGGGCGGCCGCCGGTGAAGGAGATGACCACGGCCATCACGAACGACGAGTAGAGCCCCACCCGCGGGTCGACCCCGGCCAGGATGGAGAAGCTGATCGCCTCGGGGATCAACGCGAGGGCCACGACGATCCCGGCGAGGATCTCGGTGCGGGCCACCTTCGGCGCCAGCCACGCGGGGCGGCCGAGTGCGGAGAGTGCGGTCGGGAGGGACATGCCACCGTCTTCGGGTCGTGCGCCGTCGGCGCGGGGGTCCGCGCGAGCGCGTGCCTACGAGGGGTTGGTGCGGCGGTGCACCGAGGGTCGGGAGGGCATCGGTCGCAGGTCGACAGCGACCCGAGCGCGGGCTCCTCCGCGCGAACGCCCGGGACAATCTAACCCTGACGTGAGGTAGTTGTTGCATCACCACGACGGGTGGTTGGTCACAGCGACCATCGGGCGTCGGCCCGGGACGGCGCTCAGCCCGGCTCGGCCTGGGGTCGACCGGCGGTGGCAGGCGCGGACCCGAACTCCTCCGTGACGACGGGCGAGTCGTCCACCGGCGGTAGGGGGTCGACCGTGGGTGCGGCGTCCACCGGCGGCATCGGGCCGTCCTCCGGCGTAGGGGCGGGGGGTGCCGGCAGCGTCGGCGTGGGGAGCACCAGGGCCGCCAGTGCGACCAGCAGCGGGAGGGCCGCTCCGCCGAGGAGGGCCGCGCCGTACCCGTCGGTGGCGTCGTGCACCACCGCGAAGGCCACCGGCCCGAAGGCGGTCGAGCCGACGCTCACCGCGGCCACGACCCCGCGGATGGTGCCCAGGTGGGTGGTCCCGAAGTAGCGCGGGAAGGCGCCCGCCTCCAGGGTGCGGATCGCGCCACCGGAGGCGCCGATGAGCACGCCGAACCCGATCGCCGACCAGCCCGGGTCGACCGACGTCCCCCACAGCAGGCCGGCGGTGAGGGCGAGCATGCAGGCGCTGGTGAGCCAGCGGCTGTTGACCCGGTCGACGAGGGCACCGATCGCCAAGGTGGCCAGCAGGGACGCCACGGTCTGCGGGAGGAAGTTCGCCGCGGCGGCACCAGCGCTCAGCCCCCGCTCGCCGAGCAGGTCGATCTGGTGGAAGGCGACGGCGGTGGACAGCATCCCCGAGACGGCGACCCCCGAGACGACCACCCAGAAGAACGGCGTCCGGACCGCCTCGCCGAGCGTGCGGCCCACCGGTGCCGCCGGTGCGGCGGCATCGGTGACCTGCTCGCCGTCCGGGCGCTGACCGAGGGACGCCGGGTCGTTGCGCACGCCGAACAGCGCCAGCGGGACGACGATCAGCCACACGGCCACACCCTCGACCGCCCACGCGGTCCGCCAGCTGGTGGCGGAGATGAGCGCCTCGAGCCCGATCGGCGCCAGGGAGATGCACGCCGCACCGGTCGCGGAGACGAGTCCGAGCGCCAGCCCCCGGCGCCGGGTGAACCAGACGGCGACCGCGGTCGTCGCGGTGAGCCCGAGGGCACCCTGACCGGCCATCCGGACGCCGACGAAGCCCGCGGTCAGGCCGACCAGGCCGGAGACCGCGGCCAGGCCGAGCAGCACCGTGCCGAAGACGGCGCCGATGACGGCCATGGTCGCCCGGGTGCCGAACCGGTCCAGTGCCCGCCCGACCAGGGGCATGGCCGCAGCGCCGATCAGCGTGCCGATCAGGTAGGCGGTGGAGATGGCCGACCGGCTGATGCCCAGGTTCTCGGTCATCGGGTCGATGAACGCGGAGATCGCCGCGGTCTGCCCGGGCGCGGTGGCTGCCAGCGCGACCGCCGAGACGCCCACCATGTGCCAGCCGTAGAAGCCCTCGGGTCCACGGGGGCCGTCCCGGCGGGGGCTGCGGGTCGTGGCATGCGAGCGGGCGGGAGCCGAGCGGGACGTGGGAGTGCCTCTCCTGGTGGGTCTGCGGCTGGTGGGTCTGCGGCGCAGACAGGGCAGGCGTCGTCGACTGCTCGTGGACGGGTGTCGCGGTCGCGCGGCTACTCAGTCGAGCTGTGCGGCCACCATGGGCTCGATGGTGAGCTCGGGGCTGCGCTGCTGGAGCGAGCGCAGGTCCCACTTGTCCCGGAACAGTGCCAGCAGTTCCCCGTTCCCGCGCGCCAGGATCTCCACGCCACGCGCCGCGGCGACCGCGGGGGCGGAGTCGGCGTCGGTGCGCACCGCGACCGTGTACGGCAGCGGTTCCAGCGCGACCGGGGAGTGGAACTCGTGCTCCATCCGGTGGGCGGCGACCTCGAACTGCATGGGGCCGACGACGGCGAGCACGGGTGCCTGGTCGCCGCGGCGGTCCGAGCGCAGCACCTGCACGACCCCTTCGGACTCCAGCTGGTCGATCCCCCGCCGGAACTGCTTGTGCCGGCCGGTGTCCATCGCCCGGGCCACGGCGAAGTGCTCGGGCGCGAAGGTCGACAACGGTGGGTAGGTGACCGGAGGGCCGGTGAACAGGGTGTCGCCGACCCCCAGGGCAGCGGCGTTGACCAGGCCGACGACGTCGCCGGGGTGGGCGAGGTCGATGCTCTCCCGCTCGCGGCCGAACACGTGCTGGGCGTACTTCGTGGCGAACGGGCGTCCCGTGGTGCTGTTGGTGACGACCATGCCGCGCTCGAACACCCCGGAGCAGATCCGGATGTAGGCCAGCCGGTCGCGGTGGGCGGCGTCCATGCCCGACTGAACCTTGAACACGAAGGCGCTGAAGGGATCGGTCAGGGCCCGCGGCCGGCCCTCGGCGTCGGTCCGGTCCGCCGGGGCGGGGGCCAGGTCGACGAGGGTGTCCAACAGGGCGGCGACGCCGAAGTTCGACACGGCCGAGGCGAACAGCACCGGGGTGCTGTAGCCGGCCAGGAAGGTCTCCTGGTCGTGGTCTGCGCCGCTGGCGACCAGCAGCTCCGCCTCCTCGACCGCCCGGGTCCAGTCGATGCCCTCCCGGGCCTCGGCGGCGGCGGGGGTGAGCGTCTCCTCGGGGGCGATGGTCGCCCCGCCGGCGGTGCGGGTGAACCGGCGGTAGGTGCCGTCGCGGCGGTCCAGCACCCCCCGGAAGTCCCCGGAGATGCCCACCGGCCAGGTCAGCGGGGTCGGCGCCAGCCCGGTGCGCTCGGCGACCTCGTCCATCAGCTCCAGGGCGTCCTTGCCCGGCCGGTCCCACTTGTTCACCACCGTGATCACCGGGATGCCGCGGTGCCGGCAGACGGCGAACAGCTTCATCGTCTGGGCCTCCAGGCCCTTGGCCGCATCGATGAGCATCACCGCCGCGTCGACGGCGGTCAGCACCCGGTAGGTGTCCTCGGAGAAGTCCGCGTGCCCGGGGGTGTCCAGCAGGTTCACCACGGTGTCCCGGTACTCGAACTGCAGCGCCGCGGAGGTGATGGAGATGCCGCGGGCCTTCTCCATGTCCATCCAGTCCGACACCGTGCCCCGCCGACCGGCCTTGCCGTGCACCGCACCGGCCTGCCCGATCACCCGCGCGTGCAACGCCAGGGCCTCGGTCAACGTCGACTTCCCGGCGTCGGGGTGGCTGATCACCGCGAACGTCCGCCGCCGGGCGGCCTGCGCCAGCACCTCACCGGTGGCGGCGTCGGCCGGTTCCGGGTCCGCCGCCGTCCCGTGGGTGGCGGTGGCGGTCATCGCGGTCTGCCCTGCGGTGCGTGCACCTGCTCGACCTCGAGGCGCAGGCTGGTGGCGAACGCGGCGGCGGACGACCACTGCGTGTGCAGCGTGGCGACGCGCTGGTCGGCGAGCTCCCGGTACATGGCGAGCCGTTCGACGAGCTCGGGGTCCGGCGGCGTGGTGGTCCCCCGCTCTCGGCCGCGGAGGACGTCGAGGATCTGCAGCACGTCGCGGATCTCCTCGATGCTGAAGTCCAGCGGCTTCATCCGGCGGATCACCATCAGGCGCTCGACGTCGCCGTCGGTGTAGAGCCGGAAGCCGCCGCTGCTGCGTGCGGTCGGGGTGACCAGGCCGCTCTCCTCGTAGAAGCGGATGGTGCGGACGCTGAGCCCGGTGCGCTCGGCGACCTCGCCGATCTGCATGTGCCGATCACCCATGGGGTGCCTCCGATCCAGATCGCGCCGTTACGACGGCCCGATCTGCAGTCAACTCTAACGTAAAAGAAGAGTTGATGACGCCGAGCGAGGGGGGCTCCGAGACGGCCGGGCGGCCAGCAGCCGACCGCCTCGGAGGTCGATCGGCCGGCCCCGCGGTGGTACGCAGGGCCGGCCGGGGGTCAGTGCGCGCCGGCGAGCTGTCCGCTGTGCCGCTCGTAGCGGGAGGCGGAGTGCCCGTTGAGCCCGATGACCTCCACCTGCTTCCCGCGGGTCGCGTACTTGTGGGTGATCGCGTCCAGGGCGGCGACCGTGGAGGCGTCCCAGACGTGGGCGCCGGACAGGTCGATCACGACGTTCTCGGGATCGCCGGCGTAGTCGAACTGGGTGTACAGGTCGTTGCTGGAGGCGAAGAAGAGCGCACCGTGGACCGAGTACACCCGGGTGTCGCCGTCCGGGTCGGAGACGCTGGTGACCTCGACGAGGTGGGCCACCCGGCGGGCGAAGAGCACGCAGGCGACCAGCACGCCGACGGCGACGCCGATGGCCAGGTTGTGGGTGATCAGGGTGACCGCCACGGTGGAGACCATCACGATCGTCTCGCTGCGGGGCATGGTGTGGATGGTGCGGAGGCTGTGCCAGTCGAAGGTGGCGATCGCCACGAAGATCATCACGGCGACCAGTGCGGCCATCGGGATGAGCGCGACGATGTCGCCCAGGACGACGACCATGATCAGCAGGAAGACCCCGGACAGGAAGGTCGACAGCCGGGTGCGGGCGCCGGACTTCACGTTGATCATCGTCTGGCCGATCATCGCGCAGCCGCCCATGCCGCCGAAGAACCCGGAGGCGATGTTCGCGACACCCTGGCCCCAGGACTCGCGGGTCTTGTTCGAGGGGGTGTCGGTGAGGTCGTCGACGAGCTTCGCCGTCATCAGCGACTCCATCAGCCCGACGAAGGCGACGCCCAGGGCGTAGGGCGCGATGATCGTCAGCGTCTCCCAGGTGAACGGGATGGCCGGGATGCCGAAGAAGGGCAGGCTGTCGGGCAGCTCGCCCTGGTCGCCCACGTTCGGCACGGTGAGGGCGGCCGCGACGGTGAGCCCGGTGAGCACGACGATCGACACCAGCGGTGCCGGGATCGCGGTGGTCAGTCGGGGGAGCAGGAAGATGATCGCCAGGCCGGCGGCGACCATCGGGTAGACGAGCCAGGATACGTCGGTGAGGTACGGCAGCTGCGCGGTGAAGATCAGGATGGCCAGCGCGTTGACGAAGCCGACCATGACGCTGCGCGGGATGAACCTCATCAGCCGGGCAAAGCCGGACAGGCCCAGCAGCACCTGGAACACGCCGCCCAGGACGACGGCGGCGAGCAGGTACTCGACGCCGTACTGCAGCGCCAGCGGTGCCACCACGAGCGCGATCGCCCCGGTGGCAGCGGTGATCATGGCGGGCCGGCCGCCGGTGAAGGCGATCACCACGGCCATGACGAAGGAGGAGAACAGGCCGACGCGGGGGTCGACCCCGGCCAGGATGGAGAAGCTGATCGCCTCGGGGATCAACGCGAGGGCCACGACGATCCCGGCGAGGACCTCGGTGCGGGCGACGTTCGGGGAGAGCCAGGTGGGTCGGGTCAGGCGCGGCTTGGGCAGCGCCGGCAGGGCAGAGGACATACCACCGTCTTCAGGTCGTGCGCCCGCAGGCGCGGCGGAGGGGCACCGCGGGGTGCCAGGAGAGCTGGGGTGGCGCGTCGTCCAGGACGTCGCGCTTCATCGGTCCGACGTCGGGGCGCGGAGCCGCCGGCGGCGGGGCCCGGAACGTCGGTGGTCCGGATCGACGGGCCGCCGTGCCCGTCTTCGTCGCCAAGAACATAACCCTCACGTGAGGGAAGTGTGCGGTGGGGGTGCTCCGCGGTCTGTCGCAGCCGGCCGGCCGGGCGTGCATCGGCACTGGTCAACCCGCATGCGACGGCGAGTTGTGAAAGCCATCACGGTGCGTGAGCGGTCCCCCGGGGGTTCGCGAGCCCGGGCGTCGAGCGGGTCCGACTGACGCGCACTCGACCTTTACGTAAGGGTAGGTTCGCGTCGAGACCGCTCGCGGGTGGCTCCCGACCGAGGAGGACGTCATGCCCCTGCACATCGAGTGTCCGCAGTGCGGCGAGACCGACGACCTCGTCGGCGACCGCGGTGTGGAGGGCATCGGCATCACCTGTGGCAGCTGTGGGGGCCGGTTCCTGCGCGATCGCCAGTTGCGGTGCGCGACCTGCGCCGGCACCGACCTGGTGCTGCGACCCCAGGTGCTCACCCAGTTCTCCCGCGGCACCCAGCTGTCGGTCGTCGGGTGGACCGAGACCCACTGCTGCACCAACTGCGACGCCGAGGCGCTGCTCCGGTCGGAGCGCGCCAACGCACCGCTGCCGGCCGAGTACCGCCCCCGTGCCGTGCGCCCCCAGTCGCGCACCTGACCGACACCGAGGAGACCCATGACGACGACCCGGACCCAGGTCCTCGACCACATCGAGGCCGCATTCGGCCACGGCCCGGTCACCAGCGACGAGATGCGGGAGGCCGCACTGGCGACCGGTGCCGACCAGGAGGTCCTGTTCCTGCTCGACGCCCTCCCGGATCGGCAGTTCACCAGTCCCCGGGAGATCTGGCGGCACCTGCCCGACCTGCCCGTCGGCGGCTGACCCCGCACCCGACCGAACCCGTCCGACCAGACCGGAGCACGACCATTTCTCTCCACCCCGACATCGACACGACCACGTCGGCCCCGGCGCCGAGCCTCGAGCTCGACGGCCTCGTCGAGCTCGCCGACCGGGCCGCCGCCCATCTGCGTGACCTGCCCGGGCCGCCCGAGGACGTGGTCGTCGGCATCTACCGCCCCTTCGGCCGGGCGAGCCGGCTGGCGGCGAGCCGGCTGCGCGAGCTGCTGGCTCCCACCGCCTGTCAGACGCTGACGCCGCTCAGCAGCCGCTGGCCTGCGCGACTGGGGGTCGACGACGAGACCACCCCGGACGCCCAGCACGTCGGCGACCTGTCCCTGGTCGTCGACGTCAGCCGGACCCCGCAGCCCGCCGCGCGGGCCATCGCCGATGCGGCGGGGGTGTCGCTCATCGCCCGCACGCCGCCGCCGATGAGGCCGCAGCCCGACGGCAGCGCCCTCGCGCGCGGAACGGCCATCGGCCGCGCCGTGGCGCTGGGCCGGCCGCTGAGCACGCTGCCGCCGGCCGACCAGGCAAGGTGAGCGACCACTCGTCCCGGGGGGCGGTGCGCACCGCCTGGCAGATCACGGCGCTGACGGCGCTCCCGCTGGTCGCCTCGCCCCGCCCGGAGGGCTGGGGTCCTGCGCGGTGGTCGACGGGGACCGCCACGGGCCGGTTGGTCACCGTGCTGCCCGGGACGGCGGCCCTGGTGCTGCTGCACCGGCACGCCCGGCGCTCCCGGCGGGTCATCGAGGAGCTCGAGCGGCGCTGTCGCACCGACGCCCTGACCGGACTGGGCAACCGGGGTGCCTTTGACGACGACCTGCGCGCCCGCCTCCAGGGGATCGCCGGCCGTCGCCGTCTCGGGGACCCGGCCGGGGTCACCCTCGTGCTGGCCGACATCGACCACTTCAAGGCGTACAACGACCAGCACGGGCACCCCGCCGGAGACCGCGCCCTCGTCTGCGTCGCCCGCGCGCTGGAGCGGGCCTGCCGGAGCGTGGACGGCGTGCACCGGATCGGCGGTGAGGAGTTCGCCGTCGTCCTGAGCGCCGACCACGCCAGCAGCCTGCTGATCGCCGACCGGATCCGGCGGCTGGTGTCCGCGTCCACCGCCGACCGGCTCACCGTCTCCCTCGGCGTCGCCACTGCCCAGCACGAGGACGTCGAGGCCCTCATCGCCCAGGCCGACCGCGCCCTCTACCGGGCCAAGGCCCGGGGGCGGAACCGCATCGAGAGCCACCGCGGGCCGCGATCGGAGGCGTCGGCCCCCGCCCGATGAGGCCGGACCGCCCAGCGGCCGGGCTCAGGCGTCGATGACCACCGGGATGATCATCGGGGTGCGGCGGTGGGCCCGGTTCGCCCAGTTGCCGACGGCCTTGGCGATCAGCGACTCCAGCTGGGCGGCGTCCTTGACGCCGTCGGCGGCCGCGCGGTCCAGTTCCCGCTCGATCAGCGGCACGGCCGCGTCGAACGACGCGGCCTCGTGGACGAAGCCGCGGGCGAGGAAGTCGGGGGCCTCGACGAGCTTCCCGGTGTTCGCGTCGACGATCGCCACGACGGTGATCACGCCCTCCTCCGCGAGGGTGCGCCGGTCCTTCAGCGAGGCCTCGGTCGCCCCGCCGACAGTCGAGCCGTCGACGTAGACGTTGCCGGCGGGCACCTTGCCGGTGATGGTGGCCCGGCCGTCGACCAGGTCGACCACCGTGCCGTCCTCGGCGATGACGACCCGGTTCGGGTCGACGCCGGTGCGGATCGCCAGGTCGGCGTTGGACCGCAGGTGCCGCCACTCCCCGTGCACCGGCATGACGTTGCGCGGCTTGACGATGTTGTAGCAGTACACGAGCTCGCCGGCGCTGGCGTGCCCGGAGACGTGCACCTTGGCGTTGCCCTTGTGGACGACGTTGGCACCGATCCGGGTGAACTCGTTGATGATCCGGTAGATCGCGTTCTCGTTGCCCGGGATCAGCGAGCTGGCCAGCAGCACCGTGTCGCCCTCGGCGATCCGGATGACGTGGTCCCGGTTGGCCATCCGGGACAGCGCCGCCATGGGCTCGCCCTGGGAGCCGGTGCAGATCAGGCACACCTGGTCGGCGGGCAGCTTCTCCAGCACCTTCATGTCCACGACGAGGCCCTTGGGCACCCGCAGGTAGCCCAGGTCGCGGGCGATCCCCATGTTGCGGACCATCGACCGGCCGACGAAGGCGACCTTGCGGCCGTGCTCGTGCGCGGCGTCGAGCACCTGCTGGATGCGGTGCACGTGGCTGGCGAAGCTGGAGACGATGACCCGCTTGGGGGCGGTTCGGAAGACCGTGTCGATCGCCGGGGTGAGCTCACCCTCCGACGTGGTGAAGCCGGGGACGTCGGCGTTGGTGGAGTCGGTGAGGAAGAGGTCCACGCCCTCCTCGCCGAGCCGGGCGAACCCGCGCAGGTCGGTGATCCGCTGGTCCAGCGGGAACTGGTCCATCTTGAAGTCGCCGGTGTGCAGCACGAGGCCGGCGGCGGTGCGGATGGCCACGGCGAGCGCGTCGGGGATGGAGTGGTTGACCGCCAGGAACTCCAGGTCGAAGGGGCCGAGCCGCAGCTCGTCGCCCTCCGCGACCTGCTCGGTCACCGGGGTGATCTTGTGTTCCTTGAGCTTGGCCTCGATGAAGGCCAGCGTCAGCTTCGACCCGATGACGGGGATGTCCCGCCGCTCCCGCAGCAGGTACGGGACGCCGCCGATGTGGTCCTCGTGCCCGTGCGTCAGGACGACGGCCACGATGTCGTCCAGCCGGTCCCGGATGGAGGTGAAGTCCGGGAGGATCACGTCGATCCCGGGCTGGTGCTCCTCGGGGAAGAGCACGCCGCAGTCGACGATCAGCAGCTTGCCGGCGTGCTCGAAGACGGTCATGTTGCGGCCGATCTCACCCAGGCCACCGAGGGCGACGACCCGCAGGCCGTTGGGGGCCAGTACCGGAGGCGTACCGGGGTCACGGCGAGAGCGGCTCATGCCCTTCACGCTACGTGCGCTGGACCGGCGAGCTGTCGCCGGTCCCGGCGCGTCTGCATCCGACCCGGCACCTGCCGGCGAACGTCTGGTGTGGAGTCGCTCGCCCGGGACGATCACCAGTGGGTCGTCCAGCCGTTGCTCGATGCCGGCCTGCAGCTCGACGAGATCCGGTCCCTGGTGTTCGGCCTGGCGTTCCAGGGCGTCGTCAGCGAGGGGCGCGAGGTCCTCGCCTGCATCCGGGACCTCGTCGCCGACCGGCCCGCAGAGGTCCGGGCCGCCTGGTCGGAGGTGGTCCACCGGCTGTTCCTGCTGGAGCCCCCGACGTAGGGGGCGGCTCAGCCGTGGTCAGGGCCGGCCGACCCGGCCGGGTACTCCCGCAGCGGCACCTCACCCGCCGACCAGGCAGCCAGGACCGGCTCGACGATGCGCCAGGACTGCTCGGCCTCCACGTCGCTGATGGACAGGGTGGAGTCCCCGGCCAGCACCTCCCGCAGCAGCAGCCCGTAGGCCGACAGGTCGTTCGGGGGCAGGTCGATGTCCAGGGCGCGGCGCTCGAGATCGAACGGCTCGCCGGCCCCGTTGAGGTTCAGCTCCAGCGTGACGTGGTCGGGGTCGAGGCCCAGCCGCAGCACGTCCGGCTGGAGCTGCTGGTCACCGAAGGCCAGGTGCGGCACGGGCTTGAACCAGATGGCGATCTCCCGCCGGCCCGCGCCCAGTGCCTTGCCGCTGCGCAGCCGGAACGGCACGCCCGCCCAGCGCCAGTTGTCGATCGTCACCGTGAACTCGGCGTGCGTCTCGGTCTCCCGCGCCGGGTCGACGCCCTCCTCGCTGGTGTAGTCGGGCAGCTCCCGGCCCTGGACGGTCCCGGCGGTGTACCGCCCGCGCACGGTGTCCCGCGCCATGTCGGCCGGGGGCCGGACCGCCCGCAGGACGTCGGCCTTGCGGGCGGACAGGCTGGCGCCGTCGACCGCGTTCGGCGGTTCCATCGCCACGAGGGCCAGCTGCTGGAGCAGGTGGTTCTGCAGCATGTCCCGCAGCGCGCCCGCCGTGTCGTAGTAGCCGGCGCGCCCCTCCAGGCCCAGCGTCTCGTCGAAGACGATCTCGACGCGGTCGACGTGCGAGGCGTTCCAGACCGGCTCGAACAGCCGGTTGGCGAAGCGCAGCCCCAGGACGTTGAGCACGGTCTGCTTGGCCAGGAAGTGGTCGGTGCGGAACGCGCGCTCCTCCGGGACCAGCCGGTGCAGGACGGCGTTGAGCTCCCGGGCATCGGCCTCGTCGCGGCCGAAGGGCTTCTCCACGGCGATCGTCGTCCCCTCGGGCAGCTCGACCTCGGTCAGCGCCTCCAGGGTGGGGAGGAAGACGGTGTTCGGCAGGGCCAGGTAGACCACCGGGCGGCCCGGCACGCGGGCCAGCACCTGTCGCAGGTCGTCGGGGGCGGTCACGTCGCCGCGCTCGTAGCCGAGCAGCTCGACCAGACGGTCCTGCGCCTCCTCGGGCACGTGGCCGGCGTGCTCGGCGAGCCGGGCCCGCGCCCACTCCCGGTACTCCTGCTCCGACCAGTCGTCCCGGCCCACCGCCAGCACGTTGACGTCGCCGTCGAGCGCACCTGCCTGGACCAGCTGGGCCAGCCCCGGGAGGAGGAGGCGGCCGGTGAGGTCGCCCGTCCCGCCCAGCACCACGAGGGTCGCCTGCATCGTCGTCCTCTCCGTCGTCGTGGCGGGCCCGCCGTCGCAGGCCCCTTCTCGCCCTGCCCAGGGCTCGCAGCCCTGAACCCCGGGACGCCTGATCAGCCGATCCGGCGAACCGCCGTGGTCCACTCCTGGGGAACCGGGACCACGTCGGTGAGGAGGCGCAGTGAGCAGCACGCACGAGGTCCTCAACCAGGCGCCGCCGCGGGTCGACCTGGACGAGTACTCGACCGACCCGGCCCTGACCGAGGCGGTCGAGCGCCACGGCGCCGGATGGGCCGCCGACCACCTCGCCGAGGTCGGGTCGCTCGTCGGGCAGGCCGACTTCCAGCGGGACGCCGAACTCGCCAACACCCATCCGCCGGTGTTCGCCGGCCACGACCGCTGGGGCAACCGGGTCGACGCGGTCGAGTTCCACCCCACCTACCACCGGATCAGCGCCGCGGCGATCGCGCACGGCGCGCACACCAGCTGCTGGGCGGAGCCGCGGCCCGGTGCGCACGTCGCCCGGGCGGCGGTGTTCATGCTCTTCGCCCAGGTCGAGCCCGGGCACGCCTGCCCGGTGAGCATGACCCACGCCGTCGTCCCCTCGCTGCGCGCGGCGCCGGAGCTGGCCGACGTGTGGCTGCCCAAGGTGTTCTCCCGGGACTACGACCCCGAGCTGCGCGACCCGGCCACCAAGTCCTCCGCGGTCTTCGGCATGGCGATGACCGAGAAGCAGGGCGGCTCGGACGTGCGGGCCAACACCACCCGGGCCGTCGACGCCGGCGACGGCAGCTGGCGGCTGACCGGGCACAAGTGGTTCTGCTCGGCCCCGCAGTCCGACGCGTTCCTGGTCCTCGCCCAGACCAGCACCGGCCTCTCCTGCTTCCTGGTGCCCCGCGTCCTGCCGGGCGGTGACCGCAACGTGTTCCGCATCCAGCGGCTCAAGGACAAGCTGGGCAACCGGTCGAACGCCTCCTCGGAGATCGAGCTGGAGGACACGGTCGGCTGGCTGGTCGGGGAGGCGGGGCGCGGGGTCCGCGCCATCATCGAGATGGTCGGGCAGACCCGGCTGGACTGCGTGCTGGGCAGCGCCGCCGGCATGCGGCAGGCCGTCGCCGAGGCCGCCTGGCACACCCGGCACCGCAGCGCCTTCGGCGCCACCCTGATCGACCAGCCGGCGATGACCGCCGTCGTCGCCGACCTGCAGCTGGAGGCCGAGGCCGCCACCTGGACGGCGCTGCGGGTGGCCGCGGCGTACGACAGCGAGGACGCCGAGTCGGTCGCGTTCCGCCGGCTCGCCACCCCCGTGGCGAAGTACTGGGTGTGCAAGCGCGGGCCGCACCACGCCTACGAGGCGCTGGAGTGCCTGGGCGGCAACGGCTACACCGAGGCATTCCCGCTCGCCCGCCGCTACCGGGAGCAGCCGGTGATGGCGGTCTGGGAGGGCTCGGGCAACGTGATCGCCCTCGACGTCCTCCGGGCGCTGGCCCGCGAGCCGGAGTCGGTGGCCGCCGTCGACGAAGAGGTCGCCTCGGCGCTGGGCCAGCACCGGGCCTTCGACGCCCACGTGCAGGCCACCCGGGCCCTGATCGGCCGGGTGCAGGCCGACCCGGGGAGCGCGCCGCAGCACGCCCGCCGGGTCGTGGAGGCGCTGGCGCTCGCCCTGCAGGGGGCCGTCCTGATCCGGGAGGCGCCGGCCGCCGTCGCCGACGGGTTCGTCGCGGCCCGTCTCGGGGCCGACCGCAGCCTCGGGTACGGGGCGCTGGACGCCGGCCTGGACCTCGCCGCGATCGCCGCTCGCGCCTGAGCGCGTCCCACCGGCCGGACGCCTGTCGCCCTATCCTCCGCCGCATGACCGGACGTCGACGCACCTGGACCGCCGGAGCGGCCGCGCTCAGCGTGCTCGCCTGGGCCGCGTGGCTCGCCTGGGACCGGGAGTACCAGTTCGACCCGGCCACCAGCACCACCTCCGGCCCCTACGCGGAGTGGCAGGTCGTCGGCTGCGTGCTGACGCTGCTGGCCGCGGCGGTGCTGGCCGGGTGGGTGCAGCGGCCGCTCGTCGCTGCGCTCGTGGTGACCGTGCCGTTCACCCTCTGCTGGACGGTCGACGCCGCGCTGCAGGACGAGACCGGGCTCTTCATGGTCGGCGCCCTGCTGGTCGCCGTGGGCCTGTTCCTCGGCTCGCTGCTGGTCGCCGTCGGGGTCGGCCGGGCCACCGGCCGCAGTCGCCTCGACGCCTGACCCCGCCCGGGGGACCGGTCAGTCGGCGAAACAGGCGGTCAGCGCGCCGACCATCAGCGGGACGTCGAGGGCCGAGGCCAGCTCGCGGGCCGAGTGCATGGCCAGCATGGGTGCGCCGACGTCGACGGTCGCGATGCCCAGCCGGGTCGCCGTCAGCGGGCCGATCGTGCTCCCGCAGGGCAGGTCGGCGCGGGTGACGAACCACTGCACCGGCACCGACGCCTCCGCGCAGCGCTCGGCGAACCAGCCGCTGGTCACCGCGTCGGTGGCGTAGGCCTGGTTGGCGTTCACCTTCAGCACCGGCCCGCTGCCCAACTGCGGCTGGTGGCCGGGCTCGTGCCGGTCGGAACGGGTCGGGTGGACGGCGTGCGCCATGTCCGCCGAGACCAGCCGGGACTGCGCCAGTGCCCGGGGGAGCGCCTGCGGGTCAGCGGCGTCCAGGACCGCCACCAGCCGGCGGACGACGTCCTCCAGGAAGCTGCCGCGCGCCCCGGACATCGAGCCGCTGCCCACCTCCTCGTGGTCGTTGGCGACCAGCAGCTGGGTGCGGCGGGTGGCCGCCGCGGCGATCAGCGCCGTCACCCCGGCGTGGCAGCTGGCCAGGTTGTCCAGCCGCGGCGCGGCGATCCAGCTGCCGTCGGCGCCGGTGCGACCGGCGGGCTGGGTGTCGGCGAGCACCAGGTCGTGCCCGACGACGTCCTGCACGGCCGCGCCCACCTCGGTGGCCAGCGCCTCCCGGAGGGCCGGCTCGGTGCCCAGGTCCTGGGACCAGACGGGCACCAGTTCCCGCTGCGGGTCCAGCTTCAGGCCGTCGCGCACGCTGCGGTCCAGGTGGATCGCCAGCGACGGCAGCCGCAGCGGCGCGCCGGGCAGCCGCACCAGTGCGGTGCCGCCGCCGCGCAGTGCCACCCGGCCGGCCACGGTGAGCTCCCGGTCCAGCCAGGTGTGCCACAGCCCGCCGCCGTAGGGCTCGACGCCGACCAGCCGGTACCCGGCCTGCCGGACGTCGTCGCGCGGCCGCACCTTGAACGTGGGGGAGTCGGTGTGCGCGCCGACCAGCCGCAGCCCCGCCTCGGCCGGGGAGGTGCTGCCGACCCGGAACGCGATCAGGCTGCCGTGCCGGACGACGAAGTGCTGACCGCCGGGCGCCAGCTCCCACCGGTCGGCCTCGCCGAGCTCGGTGAAGCCCGCCGCGCGCAGCCGCCGGGCGAGCTCCGCGACGGCGTGCGACGGGGACGGGGAGGTGTCGACGAAGGCCCGCAGGTCGTCACCGAGGGAGAGGTCCGGCATGGGCCCATCCTGCTGGACCGGCCCTGACCCGGCCGACCCCGAGCCGCGCGGCCGAGCCTGAGCTCCGCTGTCGAGCCTGAGCCGCTGGACCGACCGTTGCGCCGTGCCACAGCGCGGCTCAACGGTCAGCGGGGCGGGTCGACCCGCGTTTGGCGTGAGCAACGCGGGTAGGGCGGGTGCATGGCCGACGACATCGAGATCGATGCCCAGGGTGAGCACGGCTACCTCGTGACCCAGCCGAGCGAGCTGGAGGACGTGCGCACCTGGTTCAAGGTGACCCCCGAGGTGATGGACCAGCTCGGCGCCGACGACGAGGAGGACGTGGTCCTGCGCACCGTGCAGTTCCTGCGCAGGCACCAGGACGTCGCCGACTTCCCGGAGACCGTCGACCTGGAGGACGTCATCGCCAGCTACGACGAGTACCTGACGGTCATGACGGCGGACTGATCACCATCGCGGTGCGGATGGGATGCTGCGACCTGTGACCGAGCCAACGCTGCCCGCCGACCCCGCAGCCCTGGCCGCTGCCTTGGAGGGCACCGGCTACCTGCCCGACGAGGGCCTGGCGACGGCGGCCTACCTGGCGCTGGTGATGCACCGCCCGCTGTTCCTGGAGGGCGAGGCCGGGGTCGGCAAGACCGCGCTGGCCCGGGCGCTCGCCGACGTCACCGGCCGGCCGATCTACCGGCTCCAGTGCTACGAGGGCCTGGAGGCCAGCCACGCCCTCTACGACTGGGACTTCGGCCGCCAGCTGCTGCACCTGCGCGCTGCCGAGGCCGCCGGTACCGCCGAGCGCGCCGAGGAGCTGGAGGCCTCGCTCTACGACCGCCGGTTCCTGCTGGCCCGCCCACTGCTGCAGGCGCTGGAGGACTCCCCCTCGGTGCTGCTCATCGACGAGGTCGACCGGGCCGACGACGAGTTCGAGGCGTTCCTGCTCGAGGTGCTCAGCGACTTCACCATCTCCATCCCGGAGCTGGGCACGATCCGGGCGCAGACGCCGCCGCTCGTCGTCCTCACCTCCAACCGCACCCGCGAGGTGCACGACGCGCTCAAGCGCCGCTGCCTCTACCACTGGCTGGAACACCCCGACTTCGAGCGCGAGGTGGCGATCCTCCGCCGCCGGCTGCCCGACGTCACCGAGGAGCTGGCCCGTCAGGTCGCCCGCGCCACGGCCCGGCTCCGCGAGCTCGACCTGCTCAAGCCGCCCGGGGTCGCCGAGGCGATGGACTGGGCGACCGCCCTGCACGCCCTGGGCGCCCGTGAGCTCGACCCGGACACCGCGGCCCGCACCCTCGGGGCGGTGCTGAAGTACCGGGAGGACACCGACCGCGTGCACGCCCTCGCCCGGGGAGCGCTGTTCGGTGCCGGGTGAGCAGCGGGACGTCGTCACGACCGTGCTCGGGTTCGCCCGCACGCTGCGGCACGCCGGCGTCGACGCCTCCCCCGACCGGGTCGAGGCGATGCTCGCCGCGGTCGCGCACCTCGACGTCCTCGACCCCACCGCCGTCTACTGGTCCGGTCGGCTGACCCTCTGTGCCAGCCCCGACGACCTCGAGCGCTACGACGCCGGTTTCGCCGCGTACTTCGGGGGCGAGGCGCCGCGGGCCCGGCGGCCGTCGGGGGCGGAGGAGCAGCGGGTCGCGCAGTCCGCGCCGCTGCAGACCGGCGAGGGCAGCCAGGAGGGCGGGGAGCCCACCGAGCTGGCCACCCAGGCCAGCGGCGAGGAGGTGCTCCGGCACCGCGACGTCGCCGAGCTGACCGTGGCCGAGCGCGACCAGCTGCGCCGGCTGTTCGCGCTGCTGGTCCCGGCCAGCCCGATGCGTGCGTCACGGCGGCGCAGCCCGTCGGCGCACGGGGCGATCCACCGGGCCCGCACCGTCCGGCGGGCGCTGCGCGACGGCGGCGAGATCACCCGGCTGGTGCACCACCGGGCCCGGCCGCGCCCGCGTCGGGTGGTGCTGCTGATCGACGTCTCCGGGTCGATGAGCCCCTACGCCGACGCGCTGCTGCGGTTCGGGCACGCCGCCGTCCGGGCCCGGCCGGCCAGCACCGAGGTGTTCACCATCGGCACCCGGCTGACCCGGGTGACCCGCGAGCTGCGGCTGCGCGACCCGGACAAGGCGCTGGCCGCCAGCGGTTCGGCGATCCCCGACTGGTCCGGTGGCACCCGGATCGGCGAGGTGCTCAAGGCGTTCCTGGACCGCTGGGGCCAGCGCGGCACCGCCCGCGGCGCGATCGTGGTGGTCTGCAGCGACGGCTGGGAGCGTGGTGGCCCCGAGCTGCTGGGCGAGCAGATGGCCCGGCTGGCCCGGTTGGCGCACGCCGTCGTCTGGGTGAACCCGCACAAGGGCCGGGCCGGCTACGAGCCGCTGACCGGCGGGATGGTGGCGGCGCTGCCGTCGGTGGACTGCTTCGTCGCCGGGCACAGCCTGGCCGCCTTCGAGGAACTGGCAGGAGTGATCACGCGTGCCTGAAGGTGGAAGGACCTCGTCCTCCTCATCCCTCGCGGGCTCGGGACGAGCCTCTGGACGAGGCCGGAAGGAGTTCTCTCATGCGCGATGTTCTTGACGACCTGGTCGGGTGGTGGCAGGCGGGGGAGACCGTCGGCGTGGGCACCGTGGTGGGCACCTGGCGTTCCGCGCCGCGCCCGGCGGGGGCGTCGATGCTGGTCGGCCCGGACGGGACGGCGGTGGGCAGCGTCTCCGGCGGCTGCGTCGAGGGCGCGGTCTACGCCGAGGCACAGGACGTCCTCGCCAGCGGCGAGCCCACCCTGGAGCGGTACGGGGTGAGCGACGACGACGCCTTCGCCGTGGGCCTGACCTGCGGCGGGATCCTCGACGTCTACGTGGAGGCGATCTCCCGCGAGTCCTTCCCCGAGCTCGGTGACGTGGCCGCGTCGGTGGGTGCGCACGAGCCGGTCGCCGTCGTCACCTGCGTCAAGGGCCCGGCCGACCGGCTCGGCAAGCGGCTGGTGCTCTGGCCGGACCGCGCCTCGGGCACGCTCGGCGCCCAGCGGCTGGACGACGCCGTCGCCGACGACGCCCGCGGCATGCTCGCCGCCGGCCGGACGGCGACCCTCACCTACGGCCACGACGGCGAGCGGCGCGGCGACGAGCTGACCCTGTTCGTCTCCTCCTTCGCCCCGCCGGCCCGGATGGTGGTGTTCGGCGCGATCGACTTCGCCGCCGCCGTCGCCCGGGTGGGGTCGTTCCTCGGTTACCGGGTGACCGTCTGCGACGCCCGGTCGGTGTTCGCCACCGCCCGCCGCTTCCCCGACGCCGACGAGGTCGTCGTGGAGTGGCCGCACAAGTACCTGCAGGCCCAGGTGGACGCCGGGGCGATCGACGAGCGCACGGTGCTCTGCGTGCTCACCCACGACCCGAAGTTCGACGTCCCGCTGCTGGAGGTCGCGCTGCGGCTGCCGGTGGCCTACGTCGGCGCGATGGGGTCGCGGCGCACCCACGACGAGCGGCTGGCCCGGCTGCGCGAGGCCGGATTGGGTGAGGACGAACTGGTCCGGCTCGCCTCACCGATCGGGCTGGACCTCGGCGCCCGCACCCCCGAGGAGACCGCCGTCTCGATCGCCGCGGAGATCATCGCCGGCCGCTGGGGCGGCACCGGCGAGCGGCTGGCCGAGGTCGCCGGCCCCATCCACCGCACCGCCGACCGCTAGGAGGGGCCGAAGTCGCGACTTCGGCCCCTGAGCCCACCACCACAATGGCCATTCTGGTGGTGGTCGTCGGTCAGGCCGGGTGGGACGGCGGGGGCCAGGCGGGGGCGAGCTCGGCGAGGTCCCACCACAGGCCGGCCATGACCTGCAGCGCCTCCCGGACCAGCCCGATCGGCAGGTGCTCGTCCGGGGCGTGCTGGGCGCAGCCGGGGTAGGAGTGCGGCACCCAGACCGTCGGCAGCCCGAGCACATCGGCGAAGGCGCTGTTAGGCAGCGACCCGCCCAGGTTGGGCAGCAACGCCGGCCGGACGCCGGTGGTGCACTCCAGGGAGGCCAGCGTCCAGGTCACCCAGGGGTCCTCCGGGTCGAGGCGGGTGGCGGCCATAGCGAGCTCCTGGCTTACCTCGACCGCACCGAAGCCGGCCGCGGCCAGGTGGGCGCGCACCTGGTCGGCCACCGACCCGCCGTCGGTGCCGACCACGAAGCGCAGCTGGCAGTGTGCCCGGGCCGACGGCGGGATGGCGCCGACCGGGGCGTCCGGGTCACCGGCGGTCATCGCCAGCACCTCGAGGGTGTTCCAGCCGAACAGCCGCTCGCTGGGCGTCAGCCCGGGCTCACCCCACTCCGGGTCGATGGCGGGAGCGTCCGGCCCCTGGTCCAGCGGCACGTCCACCAGCGCCCGCCGCACCGGCTCGGGGACGCCGTCCGGGCGCAGGCCCTCGACCAGCAACCGGCCGCGGCCGTCGACCAGGCTGGCCAGCGCGTTGGCCAGCACCGTGGCCGGGTTGCTCAGCACGCCGCCCCAGTTGCCGGAGTGGTGCGCCGCGGCGCGGGCACGCACCGACAGCGTCAGGTTCACCGCACCCCGGGTGCCCAGGAAGACGGTGGGCCGGTCGGCGGCGACCCGCGGGCCGTCCGAACCGATCAGCAGGTCGGCGGCGAGCTCGTCGCGCAGCTGGTCGCAGACCTCGTCCAGGCCGGGGGAGCCGAACTCCTCGCCCATGTCCAGCAGCAGCGTGACGTTGTAGCCCAGCCGGTCGTCACGCACGGCGAGCACCTGCTCCAGTGCGACCAGGTTGACGCTGTGCTGGCCCTTGTTGTCGGCGACGCCGCGGCCGTACCAGCGGTCGCCCTCGACCACGACCCGCCAGGGATCGAGCCCTTCTCGCCACTGCTCCGGGTGGGCGGGCTGCACGTCGCCGTGGCCGTAGGTGAGCACGGTGGGCAGCCCGGGGTCCTCGACCCGCCGCGCGACCAGGAAGGGGTGGCGCGGTGAGACCGGGTTCTCCACGATCCGCGCGGTGAAGCCCAGCCGCTCCACCAGCGGCACCATCTCGGCGGTCAGGTACTCCCGCAGCACCGGCTCGCGGGCGGGGTCGGCGCTCTCCGTCGGCAGCGCGACCCGGCGGGCCAGGTCGGTCAGGAAGGCGCCGGAGTCGAGCTGCTCGGCGGCACGGGCGAGGGCGGTCTGGCGGTCCACGCCGTCCACGTTCGCAGTCCTCGGCCCCGGCCGCCCACCCGGGCCAAAGTCGCGACTTTGCCCCCCGAGCCCACCACCAAAATGGCCATTTTGGTGGTCGAGGGAGTCGAGGGGGGACGATCGGCGGGTGACGGACGAGGACCTGCCGTACCGCTACGACGTCGAGGTCGTCGGGCTGCTCGCCTCGCCGGCGCACCGCTGGGACGGCCGGCCCGACCCTGCCCTGGCCGGACCGGTCGAGCGCACCGACCGGGTCGAGGTGCGGGCCGGGCTGGGCATCGTCGGCGACCGCTACTTCGGCCGGCCCGCCCACCGGGACGCCTCGGTGACGGTGCTCGCCGCCGAGGGGCTGGACCACCTGGGCGACGAGCTGGGCAGCGGGCCGTTGGACCCGCTCGCCGCCCGGCGCAACGTCGTCCTGCGGGGTGCGGAGGTCGAGGTGCTGCGCGGCCAGCCGTTCAGCCTGGACTGCGGAGAGGGGGTCGTCGTCCTGGCCGGTGGGCGGCCGGCCCACCCGTGCGCCTGGCTGGACCTCGCGCTCACCCCCGGCGCACACCGCGGGCTCCGCGGGCGGGCGGGGGTCCGCTGCGCACCACGGTCGGACGGCGTCCTGCGGCTGGGCCCGGCCGTGCTGCGCACCGCCGTCCCGCTGGTCCCGGCGCAGGCGGGTGCCGCCGTGCGGCCCGCGCCCCGTCCGCCGACGGGGCGCGGGTCCGGTCAGCGGTCGGCGTCGGTGTAGACGACCATCCCGCGGATGTTCTTGCCGTCGCGCATGTCCTGGTAGCCCTGGTTGATCTCGGCCAGGGAGTACTTCTGCGTCACCAGCCCGTCGAGCTTGAGCTGACCTGCCTGGTAGAGGGCGAGCAGGGCCGGGATCTCCGCGCGCGGGTTCGCGCCACCGAAGATCGCGCCCTGCAGGTCCTTCTGCAGCAGGGTGAACTCGAACAGGTTCAGCTTCACGTCCATGTTGGCCGCGTTGCCCATGCCGGTGACGACGACCCGGCCGCCCTTGCCGATCATCGAGACCGCGGCCTGGATGTCCTCCCCCTGGATGTCGCCGACGGTGATGATCGCCTTCTCCGCCATCCGGCCCCAGGTCATCTCGTTGACCACCGGCGTGGCCTCCTCGACGCTGGAGAACACGTGGGTGGCGCCGAAGTCCTTGGCCCACTGGTGCTTCGCGACGACCGGTTCGATCACCACCACGCGCAGCGCCCCGGCCGCCGCGGCGCCCTGGACGGCGTTCATGCCCACGCCGCCGGCGCCCATGATCACGACCGTCTCGCCCGGGCGGACGTCGGCCACCTTGGTCGCCGAGCCCCAGCCCGTGGTCACGCCGCAGCCGACCAGCGCGGCGACCTCCAGCGGGATGTTCGGGTCGATCTTGATCACCGACGCCTCGTGCACGGTGATGTAGGGGGCGAACGTGCCCAGCAGGCACATCGGGACGACGTCCTTGCCGCCGGTCTGCACCCGGTAGGAGCCGTCGGAGATCGACGTCCCGGCCAGCAGGCTGGCGCCGAGGTCGCAGAGGTTCTGGTGGCCGTTGGAACAGGGCGGGCACTGCCCGCAGGCCGGGATGAACGCGGTGACGACGTGGTCGCCGACGGCCAGCCCGGTGACACCGGGGCCCACCTCGGTGACGACGCCGGCGCCCTCGTGCCCGCCGAGCACCGGGTAGGAGCCGACCGGGGTGCCGCCGGTGACCAGGTGTTCGTCGGAGTGGCACAGCCCCGAGGCCGCCAGCTGCACGGTGACCTCGTTGGCCCGGGGGTCCCCGATCTCGATCTCCTCGATCGACCACTCCTGGCCGATTCCCCACAGGATGGCGCCCTTGGTCTTCAAGTCATGTCCTCCAGGTCTGCAGCGACCACGTCGTCGTTGATGTGGTCTCTCTCACAGCCTGCGGAGGCCGGTGGGTGCCGTCAAGGCGGGATGCCGGGGATCCCGGGCGGACAACGGTCCACGGCCGTGTGCGCAGGGGTGGCGGGCGACCGTGCGGTGCGTCACAGTGCAGCGACTCCGCACGCCCTCGATGGTGCGGACACTGCCGACGAGAGGCGTCAACGTGGACAACCTCGCTGTGCTCAGCCTGCTGGCCCTGCTCCCGATCCTGGTGGTCGGCGTGCTGCTGGCCGGCCTCCGGTGGCCCGCCAAGCGGGCCATGCCGATCGGCTTCGTGGTCGTGGTGCTCGTCGCCCTGTTCGCCTGGGAGATGAGCCCCACCGCGATCGCCGCCTCGGCGGTCCAGGGGCTGCTGCTGGCCCTCACGCTGCTCTACATCGTCTTCGGCGCGCTGCTGCTGCTGGAGACCCTCACCAAGAGCGGCGCGATGGCGACCATCCGCGCCGGCTTCACCAGCATCAGCCCCGACCGCCGGGTGCAGGCGATCATCATCGGCTGGCTGTTCGGCAGCTTCATCGAGGGCGCGTCCGGCTTCGGCACCCCCGCCGCCGTGGTCGCCCCGCTGCTGCTGGCGCTGGGCTTCCCGGCCATGGCCGCGGTCATGGTGGGACTGATCATCCAGAGCACGCCGGTGAGCTTCGGCGCCGTCGGCACGCCCATCCTGGTCGGCGTCAGCGGCGGGCTGACCGGTTCGGACGCCGTCGAGGAGCGGACGGCTTTCCTCGGCATCGAGTTCCCCGAGTTCCTGGAGCGGATCGGCTTCCAGGTGGCCGCCATCCACGCCACCATCGGCACGCTCATCCCGCTGATCCTCGCCTGCATGCTGTGCGGCTTCTTCGGCGAGCGGAAGCGGTTCGCCGACGGCCTGGCGATCTGGCCGTTCGCGCTCTTCGCCGCCTTCGCGATGACCGTGCCCTACGTGACCGTCGCCGCGGTGCTCGGCCCGGAGTTCCCGTCGCTGCTCGGCGGCCTGATCGGCCTGGTCATCGTGATGTTCGCGTCCAGCCGCGGCTTCCTCATGCCTAAGGAGACCTGGGACTTCCCGGCCCGGCAGCGGTGGGCGACCAACTGGATGGGCAACCTCTCCCCGGAGGACGAGAAGGACGTCGCCGGCAAGAAGATGAGCATCTGGCTGGCCTGGACGCCGTACGTCATCGTCGCCGCCCTGCTGGTGCTGAGCCGGACCATCGACCCGATCACCGAGTTCCTGACCACCGGCTGGCGGGTCGTCACCGTGGACGACATCTTCGGCACCGGCATCGCCCAGGCCCTGCAGATGGTCTACCTGCCCGGCTTCCTCTTCATCCTCACCTGCCTGATCACCTACGCCATCCACCGGATGCGGCCGGCCGACATCGCCGCGTCGTGGAAGGTGGCCGGCAGCCAGCTGGCCGGCGCGGCGGTGGCGCTGCTGTTCGCGCTGCCGCTGGTCCGGGTGTTCATCAACTCCGGCGCCGACTTCAACGAGTCCGGGCTGGCGTCGATGCCGCTGACCCTGGCCGAGGGCGCGGCGTCCATCGCGGGCGACACCTGGCCGGCCTTCGCGCCGTGGATCGGTGCGCTGGGGGCGTTCGTCGCCGGCAGCAACACGGTGAGCAACCTGATGTTCTCGCTCTTCCAGTTCTCCACCGGTGAGCAGATCGGGGTGACCCCGGAGACCGTCGTCGCCACCCAGGCGGTCGGCGGCGCGGCCGGGAACATGATCACGGTGCACAACATCGTGGCGGCGTCGGCCACCGTCGGCCTGATCGGGCGGGAGGGTGACCTGATCCGCAAGACCGTCCTGCCGACGATCTACTACTGCCTGATGGCCGGTGGCATCTCGCTGGTGCTGATCTACGGGTTCGGGGCCAACCTGAGCACGCTGTGGCTGGCCGTCCTCCTGGTCGCGATCGCCGCGCTGATCATCGCGATGCGGCGCTCGCCCGGGAAGCCGAACAACGAGCTCGTCGACACGGCCGGGTCGCCGGCGGACAGCCCCACGACCGGTGGGGCGCCCGGCGACGGCCGGGACCAGACGGACATGGTCCCCGACCCCAACGCCACCCGCGACGACCGCTGATCGACGGACACCCCGCCCCCGCCGGGGCGGGGTGTCAGTCGGGCAGGACGACGTCCAGGGTGAGCAGCTCGTGGGCGACCGTCCCCGTACCGCTCAGTCCGGCGAGTGCGGCGGTGCCCGAGCCGGCGACCACTCGGGCCCACTGGGTGGTCTCCACGCCCTCGCCCATGGCGGCTCCGTGCTCGAGCACGAAACTGCCCCGCCGGCCGGCCAGGGCGCCGGTGATCCGCTCCTGCGCCACGTACGAGGCGCCGCGCTCGCCCTGGGTGGTGAGCGCGTGGCCGGTGGCCGAGCCGGTGAGGTCGTCGCCCTGGTAGGTCTTCACCAGCACGACCCGCGCAGTGGCCGGCGCGCCGGGCTCGGCGGTCTCCGGGTCCGGGACCACGTCCCAGGTGTCGATGGTGAACGGCGCCGTCAGGTGCAGGTCCATGCCCGGCATCCTGGCCCGTGGCCTGCCGTCTGTCCTGGGGTGGGGCCACGGGCAGACTCATCGCCGTGACGGTGGTGGTGGTCGGCGCCGGGCCGGTCGGGGTGACGGCGGCGCTGCTGCTGGCCCGCCGGGGCATCGACGTCCTGGTGCTGGACCGGTACCCGGCCGCCTACCCGCAGCCGCGGGCGGTGCACCTGGACGACGAGTCGTTGCGGGTGCTGCAGGCCGCCGGCGTCGCCGACGCTTTCGCCGCGGTGAGCCGGCCGATGGCCGGGCTGCGCCTCCTGGACGGCGAGCACCGCACGCTCGTGGAGTTCGGGCGTGGGGACGGCGCGCACGGCTGGCCGCAGGCGTCGATGTTCAGCCAGCCCGACCTGGAGGCGGTGCTGCGCGACGCGCTGGCCGCCGAGCCTCGGGCCGAGCTGCGCGGCGGGGTCGAGGTGTTGCACGTGGAACAACCCGGACCGGTTCGTCTCACCGTCCGCGACCGGGCCACCGGCGTCGAGGAGGAGCTGGTCGCCGACGCCGTGCTGGGGTGCGACGGCGCGAACAGCACGGTGCGCCGGCTGATCGGTTCGTGGATGCACGACCTCGGCCCCTCCGAGCGCTGGCTGGTGGTCGACCTGGCCGCCGACGCCCCGCTGGACGTCTGGCCCGGCGTGCACCAGGTCTGCGACCCGGTCCGGCCGGCGACGTTCATGCCGATCGCCGGCGACCGGTACCGCGCGGAGTTCCGGCTGGCCGCGGGGGAGTCCGCCGCGGACCTCGACCTCCCGGCGCTGCTCGGCCGGTTCGGGGCGCAGGGGTGCACCGTCGTCCGGACCGCGGAGTACACCTACGCCGCCCAGGTGGCCGACCGGTGGCGGGACCGGCGGGTGCTGCTCTGCGGCGACGCCGCCCACCTGACCCCGCCGTTCATCGGCCAGGGGCTCGGCCTGGGGTTGCGCGACGTGCACCAGCTGACCTGGAAGCTGGCGGCGGTGCTGGACGGCGCGGACGACGCGCTGCTGGACACCCACCAGACCGAGCGGGCGCCGCACGCCCGGGCGCTGATCCGGGTCGCGCTGCTGCTCGGCCGGCTGATGACCGGCGGGGGCGACCGGGCGGTGCTGGTGCGCCGGGCGGTGCTGACCGGGGTGCGCCGGCTGCCGCGGCTGGCCGCCTTCGCCGCCGCCAGCCGGACGCCGCCGCTGCGTCGGGGGCCGCTGGTGCGCCGGCCCCTCGTCGCGCCCGGCTCCGCGGTCGGGACGCTCCTGCCGCAGCCGCCGGTCGCGGGCGCCCAGCGGCTGGACGACCTGCTCGGCCCCGGCTGGACGGTGCTCAGCTCCGGCGGGCCGGTGCCCGATGACTGGCCGGGTCCCGTCGTGCGGGCCGACCGGCTCGGCTCGCCGGAGCTGGTCCGCTGGCTCGGCAGGCGTTCGGTGCTGGTGCGTCCCGACCGGATCGTGGCCGCCGTCCACGGGTGAGGAACGGCGTGGCGTCCGGTGCCCGCGGACGCATCTGCGGCTGGGTGGAGTCGCATGCCGGGACGGACTGTCCGTGGTCGAGCTGGCGCGGATGTCCCGGGGCCGGACGAGAACAATCGGTCTCGTAAACGCGCAGGTCAGCCGCGCAATCGTGCCCATGACCAGGTGTGACGGCCGCGTCATGACGTTCACCCCATCGTGACCGTGCGTGGTCTTGTGTAGGCGCACGGTCACTGCCAAGGTCTGTCCTGAGCGCCTCCGGCCGGGGCGATCGCACGTCGTTCGATCCCGACTCCCTGCGTTCCCGGTGAGGTGTGCTGTGCCCGTTCCTGGTTCCCTGCTGTCCCGATCCCCTGGTGGGGGTCGTGCTCGTGCGCGGGCCCTCCGGCTGGCCACGGTCGGCGCCGTCACCGCCGCGGTGGTGATGGGGCAGGCCTCCGCCGTGCTGGCTGCTCCGGTGAGTGCGCCGGAAGTGTCTCTGGCGTTCACCGAGTCGGTGCAGCCGGTGCTTCGCGCCGCGACCACGACAGCTGGTTCGGGCGCCCCGTCGCTGGAGTTCTACGCCCGCACCGTGGGCGCGACGACGTGGAACCTGCTCGACGGCGCCACCGTCAACGGTGCCACCGGCAGTGCCTCGCTCCCCGCCGGCCGGCTGAGCATCCAGCAGTCCTTCGAGTACCGGGCCGAGCACTGTGACAGCACCGGTTGCACGTCGTCGGCGACGCTCACCGGTGCGGTGTCCTCCGATGTCGGCATCGGGCCCCGGCCTGGCGCTTCCGGGGTGCCGTTCTCGATCGGGGACCGGATCAACGCCCAGGTCGACCCCGGCAGCGGCAACCTGATGGTGAGCACCCCGCAGTTCACCGTTCCGCGGGTGGCCGGCGACCTGTCGGTGGGGGCGGTCTACAACAGCATCAGCAGGTGGAAGTCCCGGTTCCAGACGTCGTTGAGCTCTGGCTGGCGGCTGTCGACCGGCTCGGACGTGTACCTGCGTCATGAAGGGATCACCGGGGCCGTCACCTACTACGGCGAGAACGGCCTGACCGGGGTGTTCCTGCCGGCCGGCGGTGACACCTACACCCCCCCGGCCGGGTTCAAGATGGACCTGGCCGGCAACGCCACCGCGGGGTGGGCGCTGACCGACCACGCCTCCTTCGACAAACGGGTGTTCAACAGTGGTGGTCAGCTCACCGCCCTGACCGACCGCAACGGCAACTCCACCACCTTCGCCTACGACGGCGCCGCGCTCACCCGGATCGTCGGGGACTCCGGGCCGGTCGACGCCCGCACCCTGCAGGTCACCACCGCCGCCGGCGGCAAGCAGATCACCCGGATCCAGCAGTACCCGCAGTACGAGCGGGGCGGTAGCCCGCGGTGGGCGACCTACGCCTACAACCAGGCAGGTCAGCTGTCCTCGATCACCGACACCCTCGGCCGGGTCACCACCTTCTTCCACGGCCGCAGCGGGAACCTGAACTCCGTCACCGCCCCCGGCGGAGCGGTCACCCGCTTCACCTACGACGAGTTCGGCCGGGTGCTCACCGTCACCCAGCCGACCGAGGACTACGAGGTGAACGCGGTGACCCGCTTCGCCTACACCGCCACCTCGGTCCTGGTCGCCGATCCGACGACCAATCAGGCCGAGGGTGACCTGGTCGATGTTCCGCACACCACCTACGACCTGACTGGCGATGGCATGAAGCTCATCGCCAAGGTAACCGACCCGGCCGGCAATGCACGCGAGGCCAGCTACACCCCGTTCCTCGACGTCGCCAGCGCCAGCGACTCCGCCGGTGCCACCACCTTCGGCTACGACGCCGCGGTCAACGGTGGCGAGTCCCTGACCGGCATCACCGGAGCGAGCGGGGCGACCTCGTCGTTCAGCTACGGCAACAGCGGCCCCGCGCAGTTCCAGCCCTCCAGCTCCACCGACGCCCAGGGCAACGCCGCCACCTTCGGGACTGCCCAGGGTTCGGTTGACTCCTGACCTGTGAGGCTTCGGTCTCGCTGGAAGGATTAGCATCGTGCCCAAGCCGTTCCCCAAGGAGTTCCGGGCTGACGTGATCGCGGTTGCCCGGCAGGGTGACCAGTCGGTCGCGCAGGTCGCCAGGAGTTTCGGGGTCTCTGAGTCCTGCTTGCAACGCTGGCTGAAGATCGCCGACCGCTAGGACGGCGCCACCGCCGGCGTCTCCTCGACAGTCACCTCACGCGCCGGCAACGACCTGGAAGCCGAGAACCGAGAGCTGCGCAAGCGCGCCAAGCAGCTGGAGCAGGAAAACGAGATTCTGCGCCGAGCGACGGCCTACTTCGCCCGCGATGTGCTCCCAAAATGATGTACCCGCTGGTCCAAGACCTGGCCGCCGACAAGATCCCTGTCGCGGTGACCTGCCGGGTGCTGGGCTTCTCCAAGCAGGCGTTCTACAAGTGGCAGGCCGACCCGGTCAGCCAGCGCGACTGGGACGACGCGCACCTGATCAACGCCGCGATCGACATTCACCACGACGACCCCGGCTTCGGCTACCGGTTCATCACCGATGAACTCGCCCAACTGGGGGTGCGGGCGTCGCGCAACCGGGTCAACCGGCTGTGCAGCTCCCAGCGCCTGTGGTCGGTGCACTCGCGCAAGCGCGGGCTGAACCGCAAGCCCGGACCGCCGGTCCACGACGATCTCGTGCTGCGCGACTTCACCGCCGCCGAGCCCAACCAGCTGTGGCTGACCGACATCACCGAGCACCCGACCGCGGAGGGGAAGCTCTACCTCTGCGCGGTGAAGGACGTCTGCTCCAAGCGCATCGTCGGCTACTCCATCGACTCCCGGATGACCTCGGACCTGGCGGTCAACGCGCTGCGCAACGCCATCGCGCTCCGCGGGCCGACGGAAGCGATCATGCACTCCGATCGCGGCAGCCAATTCCGATCACACGCCTACGTCCGGGCTCTCCGCGACGCACAGCTGCGCGGCTCGATGGGCCGGGTCGGTGCCTGCGCCGACAACGCCGCCATGGAGTCGTTCTTCAGCCTGCTGCAGAAGAACGTCCTCAACCGCCAGCGCTGGACCAGCCGCGAACAGCTGCGCCTGGCAATCGTCATCTGGATCGAGAAGACCTACCACCGCCGCCGACGACAAGACGCCCTCGGCCGCATGACCCCCATCGAGTTCGAGACACTGACCCAGACCGCTCACGCGGCCTGACCGCCCCTACCCAACCGAGTCAACTGAAGTCTGGGCAGTCCCAACAGCAACCCGGTCAACTATGTAGATCCCCAAGGAAGGGCGTCGTTCAGCCTTTCGGGCTGTATCGGATTTGGCATCGCAGTGTGCGGAGGAGTCTCCTATAGCACTCGGTCAGGACTCGGGGGCTCAGCGGGGGCCGGGATTGGTGTGGGGGGAGACGTATCGTTCACCGGTTCCCCGGATAGGTATTCGGGTCCATACATGACCGCTGGGGGATGCGGGGGAGGCCTCTGCGGAAACGCGGGCTTCGTTGGAGGTCAACCCACCGCTTCCGCTGGAGTAGGCGGGGGAGCTGGCGCGTTCCTGACTGCTGGCTACAACTTCGGGCTTGGGGTTGGATAGGAACATGACGGAAGCTATTGCGTTAGCGGCGGCAGTCGTCGGTGCGTTCTTCATGCTTCGACGGAAGAGCTTGGCAATGGGCGCCCTGAAGAGCAGCCCCATGTCCAGCCGAGCTTCATCAACTGGAGCTTCCTACAAATTTGTCGAGGCGATGTTTGTCGTGGTGGGCGCTGTCATGTCGGTAGCTGGGTTAGCAATCGCGATCGGCGGTTGGCTATAACGCCCGCACGGGTGTCCGCGCCTCCCGGCGCGCCGTCGAGCTGACACCTTCCAACCTTGTTCCGCATGGACGTTGGGCACCCGGGCTCACGGCGGGTGAACTAAGTGCGGGGGAATCACGCACGGTCGGGAGGCACCTCGCCCGGTACCGACGGCTCATCCACCGCCTGGCCGGGCGACCGGCCGGGTGCGGCTGAGCCGGTGGCCGGCGGGTCGGTGAGGGAGGGGGCGTTGACCTGCTCCAGGCGGCGGATGTGCTCGATGATGTCCGCGACGCCGGTCAGGCCGGCTGTCGACAGCCCGTGCGCGCGCAGCGCGATGGTCTGCACGCCGGCTTCGCGCACGGCGACCAGCAGCTTCATGTCCGCATCGATGCGGGCGGCCAGGTCCTCGTCGAAGAAGTACTCCATCGGGACCCGGAACAGCCCGGCGATCGCGGCCAGGTGCCGGGCGGAGGGGTTGTCCCGCTTCCCGGTGCGCAGCTGACTGAGGTAGGCCGCCGACGTCGTCACCCCGGACTCGGTCAGCGCAGCCGCGGCACTCTCGTTGGTCCACAGCGCCGCCCCGCGGGGACGGAGTCGAAGGGGTGTCGAGCAGGGCAGTCAATCGCGTCATCCCGCCCTCGGACTGCGCCGCGAGTTCGGCACTGTCACCGTTGGGCCACCGACAGTGGCGCGCGTGGCTGGGGGACTGGTTGCGCTGGAGGATGAACGGCCTCCGAGTCCGACGCGACGGTGCCGACGTGCAGACGTTCGTGGTCGCTTGCTGACGTTCCCGCAGCCTTGGACGGGGCGATGCCGCAGGATCAGGGGATGACCGCCACCGGGCCCTTCGACGTCGCAGCGTTCCGCGCCCACTTCCCCGCCCTGACCGACGGCGCCGCGCACTTCGACGGCCCGGGCGGCTCGCAGACTCCCGACGTCGTCGCGCAGGCGGTCGCCGCCACGATGACCCAGCCGATGGCCAACCGCGGCTCGGTCACCCAGGCCGAGCGCAACGCCGACGCGGTGGTGCGGGAGGCCCGCCAGGCGGTCGCCGACCTGACCGGCGGTGATCCCGGCGGCGTCGTCTTCGGGCGCAGCGCCACCGCGCTGACCTACGACCTGTCCCGGGTGCTCTCCGCCGGCTGGGGGCCCGGCGACGAGGTGGTCGTGACCCGGCTGGACCACGACGCCAACATCCGCCCGTGGGTGCAGGCCGCGGAGGCCCGGGGCGCCACGGTGCGCTGGGCCGACTTCGACCCGGCCACCGGCGAGCTCGACCCCGCGACCGTCGGCGCACTGCTGTCCGAGCGGACCCGGCTGGTCGCCGTCACCGGCGCCTCCAACCTGATCGGCACCCGCCCCGACGTCGCCGCGATCACCGCCCTGGCGCACGAGGCCGGGGCGTTGACCTGGGTGGACGGCGTGCACCTGGCCGCGCACGCGCCGGTCGACGTCACCGCGCTGGGCGCGGACTTCCTCGTCTGCTCGCCCTACAAGTTCCTCGGCCCGCACTGCGGCTGCCTCGTCGCCGCACCGGAGCTGCTGGAGACGTTGCACCCGGACAAGCTGCTGCCCTCCAGCAACGCCGTCCCCGAGCGGTTCGAGCTGG
Organism: Modestobacter sp. KNN46-3; assembly: GCF_011039295.1. Lineage (NCBI taxonomy): Bacteria > Bacillati > Actinomycetota > Actinomycetes > Geodermatophilales > Geodermatophilaceae > Modestobacter > Modestobacter sp. KNN46-3. Next base: position 115,657 of record NZ_JAAKGN010000002.1, read on the forward strand.
GCACGCTCCCCTACGAACTGCTGGCCGGCACCACGGCGGCGATCGACCTGCTCGCCGCCCAGGCCGGCCCCGAGGGCGACCGCCGCAGCCGGCTGGTGGCCGCGATGGCCGCCATCGAGCAGCACGAGGACCGGTTGCGGGAGCGGATCGAAGACGGCGTCCGGGCGCTGGCCGGGGTGACCGTGTGGTCGCGCGCCGCGCACCGCACCCCGACCCTGCTGCTCACCTTCGTCGGCCGGGACGCCGCCGACGCGTACCGGTCCCTGGCCGGGCGCGGCGTCAACGCCCCGGCCGGCTCGTTCTACGCGCTCGAGGCCAGCCGCCACCTGGGGCTCGGCGACACCGGCGGGCTGCGGGTCGGGCTGGCGCCGTACAGCGACGACGCCGACGTCGACCGGCTGCTCGCCGGGCTGCGGGAGTTCCTCGCCTCCTGACCGTGTGCGCCGGACCTGGGTGCGCTGCACCCAGGTCCGGCGGGGCCTGGATGGCCCCCGGTCCGGCCCGCAGGGTCGGGGCATGACCACGACCACGACACACCAGCTGAGCGACGACGTCCTCCCGGCGGTCCTCGCCAACCAGGCAGGTGGGCACCGCCCGCTGCTGTTCGCGCACGCGACGGTGCGCACGATGGACCTCTCGGTCGGCGACCTGACCGACGCCGACGTACTGGTCCGCTGCACCGAGATCGTGCGGGTGGGGCCGGGCCTGCGCACCGCCGCTGAGGACGACGACGCCCTGGTCGTCGACTGCACCGGGTTCACGATCGCGCCGGCGGTCATCGAGACCGGGGCGGTGGCCGGGCGGCGGGACCGGGTCGGCAGCCTGACGCCGGGCGACCCGGCCACGTTCGGCATCGTCCCGTCCGCGGGCACCGGGCCGATCGAGCAGCTGGTCTGGTACACCGCCGGCGCTGCGGCGATCGTGGCCGACGGTGTCGTCCAGCGGTGGAACGGGCGCCGGCTCGCCGCCCCGATCGACGAGACGGGCCCGGGCCGCGCCCCGGCGGACAGCCCACATCTGGGGACGTGGGTCGACGAGACGGGTCTCATCCACCAGGAGCTCACCGCGGACGGTCGGTACGACGAGACCCGCGGCGGCCGCCGGCACGCCTACCAGGGCGCGTTCTGGCTCGACGGCGACCGCATCGTCTACCGCGACGACCTCGGCTTCTGGGCCTACGGCCGGTTCCGGGACGGCGTGCTCCACCACGGCGGGTACGTCTTCCGCCGCCGCTGACCACCCACGGGTCAACGGGGGGCAGCCCCGGCGTTCGACGTGACCCCGGTGTTCGGGGGCGTCTCGGAGACCGTGCCGGTCGACTGGGCCCAGGCCAGCAGGAGGCCCACGACCACGACGACGACCACCGGGACCAGCGCCAGCGGGCGCAGCCCCCGTCGTCCTGCGGAGACGAGCAGGGCGACGATCCCCATCCCGACGATCAGGCCGACGTTCATGCCGAGCAGCAGCAGCCCGCCGAGGGCCGGTTCGGGAGCGCCCACGTACACCGCGATCGCCGATGCGCCGACGGCGGGGACCAGGGCCAGCGCAGCGACGGTGCCGATGAGCGTGTCGGTCTTGTCGCTGGCCTGGGCGACGGTCCCGGCCAGGCCGGCGGCCACCGCTGCGGCCATGGACCACCAGCCGGGGTGGACACGTTCCTGCAGGAGGGGCTGGCTCAGCAGCACGGCGTCCGAGGCGACGACCCCCAGCGCGGACATCACCGCGGTGGTCGCCCACGCGGCGGCGAAGGCCAGCGCGAGGCCGACCACCGCGACCCGCAGGCCGCGCCCGGCCTCGCCGCGACGACGCGCCACCAGCGCGAACGGGGCCAGGGCCAACGGGGGCATCAGCGGCGCCACGATCATCGACCCGATCAGGATCGGGACCGAGTCCGACAGCAGCGCCACCGAGGCGAGCACCCCGGAGGCGGTCATGAACAGCAGGTAGCTGCCGGACAGCCGGACCTGGGACGCGATCTCGTCGACCGTGTCCTCGTCCATCAGGTGCGTGAGCGAGGGTGCGGGCACGAGGTCATCCTGGGCCGGAGGGCGCCACACGGCAGGCCGGGGACGTCCAGCACCGGGTCAGCGCGGCGCGCCCTCCGCGATGCCCTTGAGGGCGGCGAGGGTGGCCGGGATGCTCTCGTGGGCGGAACGGGTGCGGTCGTCGATCTGCTGCTGGGCGTCGGCGCCGTACCGCTCGGCGAAGAACTCCTGGCCGGCCGGGAGGAACTCCCAGGACTCGGTCAGCCGGGTGCCGCCCTCGACCCGCTCCATCGTGAAGCCCCACCGCACCAGCTTCCCGCCGACCAGGAAGGCGAACTCCCGGCCGGGCTCGGCGGCCACCACCTGGCTGCGGGTCTCCCAGGTGCGTCCAGGCACCTGGTTGCGGCCGGTGAACCACGCGCCGACCTCGGCCGAGGCGCCCTCGTCCCACCAGCAGGCGGTGCAGATCGGGCTCCACTCGCCGGTCCGGGTCACGTCGGACACCAGCGCGTAGAGCGCCTCGGGGGACGACCGGACGACGACGGAGCCGGCATGGGTGAGGCTGTCCATCCCGGCATCCTCGCAGCGGTCGGCCGACGCGACGAGCCGGGTCAGCGCGCCGGTCACCCGGCTGTCCGGCGCCGAGTGGGCAGGTCGCAGACCTCGTTGGCCGACGGACGGGTGCATCCGGCACCGGCGGGTACCGGGGGTCCATGCAGATCGAGGTCGTCGACCCACCTCGGTCGCTGACCACGACACACCCCTGATCCGAGGAGCCCGCGATGGCCCGCAACACCCTGTCCCGTTCCCTGCACGACGTCGGCCTCGCCGCCTGGTTCGGCGGCACGCTCGCCAACGCCGTCGCGCTGAACCCCGCCTCCGGCGAGGCGGGCAGCGCCCGCGCCACCGGCGCCGTCGCCAACGCCGGCTGGAACCGGTGGACGCCGGTCAACGCCGCCGCCATCGGCGCGCACCTGATCGGCAGCGTCGGCCAGCTGCAGGCCAACAAGCGGCGGGTCGCCGAGCAGCAGGGCGTGCGGGCCATGTCGACGGCGAAGACCGTGCTCACGGCGGCCGCGCTGGGCGTCACCGCCTACAGCCGGCTGCTCGGCAAGGTCGTCGACCAGGGCGGCGCCACCCCGTCCAAGCGCGCGACCAAGCCCTCCAAGCGGGCGCGGGGCGAGATCGCCGCCGCCCAGGAGCGCCTCGACCAGTTGCAGTGGGTCGTGCCGGCGATCACCGGGGCGCTGGTCGTCGTCAGCTCCTACGCGGGCGAGCAGCAGCGTCCGTCGGAGGTGCTGCGCGGCATCACCGCGGGGAACCCGACGGTCTGACCCCTCCCGGCCGGCCGTCAGCCGACGGCCGGCCGGAGGGCCCGGACGGCGTTGCGGCTGGCCTTCGCCAGGTACAGCTGGGTGTCCGCGTCGGCCTGCAGCTCCCGGGGCACCGCCCCCTGGCCGCCCGCCGCGGCGACGCCGATCGACAGGCTGACGCCCGGGACGGTGAAGCCCTCCGGGGACAGCTCCAGCGAGCGGACACGCACCCGCTCGGCGATCCGGACCGCGGCCTGCGCGTCGGCGCCTGGGAGCAGGAGCCCGAGCTCGTCACCGCCCAGCCGGGCCACCAGGTCACCTTCCCGGACGTGCTCGCGGAGCAGGGTGGCCACCTGGCGGAGGGCGGCGTCACCGGCGGCATGGCCGTACCGGTCGTTCACCTGCTTGAAGTGGTCGATGTCGACGAGGGCCACGGCCAGCCGGCTGCCGTCCGCGCGCGCCCGGGCGCAGGCCTCGGCCAGGTCGGCGTCCCAGCGGCGGCGGTTGGCGACCCCGGTCAGCGGGTCCTCCAGGCTGAGCCGCTCCAGCTGCACCAACAGTCCACGGGTCCGGCGCTGCTCCTCCTCCAGCCGCAACCGGGCCACCAGCTCGGCGACGGCCAGCTCCCAGCGGCGCCGGTGGGCGAGCAGGGCGACCAGCGTGGTGATCGCCAGGAAGACCGCCACCGCGCCCATCAGCCGCGGCTGCACGGGCGTCGGGTCGGCGAGCAGGGCGGCGGCCAGCGCGGCCCAGGTGGTGGCGACCAGCAGGACCGTCCAGCGGGGCCGGACGGCCAGCAGCACCCCGCTGCCGTGCAACGCCAGGGAGAGCCCGAGCAGGTAGAACTCGATGTGCGTCACGTCGGTGAGCATCCAGGCGGAGGTCACCTGCACGACGGCGAGCACACCGAAGGCGAGCGCCCCCGGTGACCGCCGACCGAGCGGGTGTCGCCACAGCAGCCACAGCAGGGTCCACAGTGCGACCGTCCCGACCGCCCGGACGGCGACCAGCCGGTCAGCCGAGCCGGACTCCAGCGCCACGTCGAGCAACGCCCAGCCGGGGTAGCAGATCGCTGCCACCGAGCAGACGAGCAGGCCGGACGACCGCGCACGGACGAGCGCATGGGCGCGCACGGCCTCGGAGAAGGCCGGGTCGGACCGGATGGGGTCCTGGGGCGCGGAGCGGGTCACCCCGGAGACAACGGTCGGCACCGGGCGGAACTGCACGGTCTCCTGGCAGGGCTCCCCCGGAGGGGGTGTCGGCGGGCTCCCGCGCGGGCTCAGCGCAGGCTGGGGAAGCCGGCGGCCAGCTCGTCGAAGGCCTGGTGCAGTGCGGTGCCCAGGGTGATCCGACCGTCGGCCAGCCACAGCTCGAACGCCGTCGTCGCGGCGGCGCGGGTGCTGGTGGCGACCAGCCGCGGCACCAACGCGTCCGGCGCCACCCCGGTCCGCCGGGCCACGTGCGCGGCGACGACCCGGTCGACGTCGGCGTAGCGCAGCTGGGAGTGCGCCAGCAGCGCCGGCTCGGTCAGGATCAGCCGCATTCGCTGGCGCAGCATTGGCAGGTCGGCCGGTGCGTAGTCGTTGACCTCGACGTAGGCGGCGTAGACCGAGGCGAGCACCGGCTGGTCGGCCGCAGCGGCAGCGAGCATCCCCTCCAGCCGGACGACGTGGCCGTCGAACTGGCCCCAGACCGCGTCGGCCTTGGTGCCGCAGTGGCGGAAGAAGGTGCGCCGGCTGATCCCGGCGGCGTCGGCCACCTCGTCGATGGTCACCGCCTCGAACCCCTGCGCGGTGAACAGGTCGAGGGCGGCCTGCTCGATCCGGGCGCGGGTCTCCTCGCGGGCGTCGGCCGCGACCATCGTCTCGGTCACGGCGCCCATCCTGCCCCTCGGCAGCGCGGTGACCGCCCGGCGCCGCGTTGAGCCGTCGCAGCGCTTGCCGGTGGCACTGGGTGTCACCTACGGTCTGCCGGGTCAGGTCCGTGACCCAACTCACCCGGAGGCACCGTGCCCGAGACGACGCAGGACGAGCTCACCGTCGAGACCCCCGCGGCCCCCGAGGAGGCCCTCGTCGAGGAGTCCCTCGTGGAGGAGGTCTCCATCGACGGCATGTGCGGCGTCTACTGACCCGCGCCCGATGACCTCGCCTGCTCCGGCCCGAGCGGTGGTCGACCCAGCGGTGTTCGACCCGGAGCTGCCCTGGCAGCGTGCCCGGTCGGTCGCGCTGCGGCCGGAGCCCTTCGGGGCGCTGGTCTACCACTTCGGCACCCGGAAGCTCTCCTTCCTCAAGTCGAAGACGCTGGTCCGGGTCGTGGAGACCCTCGCCGACCACCCCTCCGCCACGGCCGCCCTCCTCGCGTGCGAGGTACCGGAGACGCAGCGCCCCACCTACGTGAAGGCGCTGGCCGACCTGGCCCGGTCGCAGATGATCGAACGACGGAAGGCAGCCGCGTGACCGCCGTCCTCCCCTCCCGCCCGACCGGCGGGCGGCTGATCGACCAGTTCGAGTACGGCCTGGACGCCCCCATCTGCCTGACCTGGGAGCTCACCTACGCCTGCAACCTGGCGTGCGCGCACTGCCTGTCCTCCTCCGGGCGCCGCGACCCCCGCGAGCTGAGCACCGCCGAGGCCGAGGCGGTGATCGACGAGCTGCAGCGGATGCAGGTCTTCTACGTCAACGTCGGTGGCGGCGAGCCCACGGTCCGGCCGGACTTCTGGCACCTGCTCGACTACGCGATCGGGCACGACGTCGGCGTCAAGTTCTCCACCAACGGCGTGAAGCTGGACAAGACCCGCGCCGCGCAGCTGGCGCGCACCGACTACGTCGACGTGCAGATCTCCCTGGACGGCGCCACGGCAGAGGTGAACGACCGGGTCCGCGGTACCGGCTCGTTCGACATGGCCGTCCGGGCGCTGGAGAACCTGGCCGAGGCCGGGATGAAGGACTTCAAGGTCTCCGTCGTCGTCACCCGGGAGAACGCCGGCCAGCTCGACGAGTTCAGGGCGCTCACCGACTCCTACGGCGCCCAGCTGCGGATCACCCGGTTGCGGCCCTCCGGCCGCGGGGCGGACGTCTGGGACCAGCTGCACCCCACGATGGCCCAGCAGAAGGACCTGTACGCCTGGCTGCTGGCCAACGGCGACAACGTGCTCACCGGCGACTCGTTCTTCCACCTCTCCGCGTTCGGTGAGGCCCTGCCCGGGCTGAACCTGTGTGGTGCGGGCCGGGTGGTCTGCCTGATCGACCCGGTCGGTGACGTCTACGCCTGCCCGTTCGCCATCCACGAGGACTTCCTGGCCGGCAACGTGCGGTCCCCCGGCGGCTTCCAGCAGGTCTGGCAGCAGTCGGAGCTGTTCGCCGACCTGCGCAGCCCGCAGACCGGCGGCGCGTGCACCAAGTGCGCCCACTTCGACGCCTGCCGCGGTGGCTGCATGGCGGCGAAGTTCTTCACCGGCCTGCCGCTGGACGGGCCCGACCCCGAGTGCGTGCAGGGCTACGGCGAGACCGCGCTGGCCGCCCGGGACATGGAGGTGGTCACGCCCAGGAGCCACGTCGACCACTCGCACACCGGCCCGGTGCGCGGTCAGCCCACGCTGCTGGGCATGCCCAGCGTCCCGCCGGCCAAGATCTGCGACGAGTCGCCGCTGGCCGGGCTGCAGCTGGGCTGACTGGTCGGCTCAGTCAGAGACGGCGCCCTCGGCATCGCTGCGCGCGAGACGTGGGTGGGTCCTGCCCCAGAGCCTGGCCCGCCGGGCACCGGCGTGCACGACGTTCATGCAGCCCTTTCGGGGGGCCGGCGATCCAGCGATTGCCGCGTCCGGTCGATGAAAGGGGGTGACCACCAGCCCGCGCGCGCGGCTCATCGCGCTACTGCCAAGCGGCCGCCTGCTCCCCGAGTTCGTTTGGCATCGCCGACACCGGGTCATCGTGCGGCTGGCGCTGCTGTCGACCGCCACCCTGCTCGTGCTGTGCCTGGCCTGGGGGGCCGGTCAGCCGGTCGCCGTGCTCGTGTTGGCCGCCGTGGGCGGGCCGCTGCTGGTGGCTGCCGCGTCCTCGCTGGGCCGGACGACCCGTTCGGCCGCGACGACGGTCAGCTTGATGGCCGCCTCCGTCGCCCTGGTGCACCTGTGGAGCGGGGTCACCGAGGCGCACTTCGCCTTCTTCGTGATGGTCGGCGTGGTGTCGCTGTACCAGCACTGGGTGCCGTTCGGCATCGCGCTGGTCGTCGTCACGCTGCACCACGGCGTGATCGGCACGCTCTACCCGCACGCGGTCTTCGGCCACGGCGGCATGCACGACCCGTGGGCGTGGGCCGGCATCCACGCGGCCTTCGTGCTCGCCGCGAGCCTGGCCCATCTGGCTGCCTGGCGGCTGAACGAGGACCAGGTGCTCAGCGACGCCCTCACCGGGACCGCCAACCGCACCCAGTTGGAGGAGAGCGCCCGCCGACTGCTCCGGGACGGCGTCCGGGCCAGTCTGCTGTTCATCGACCTCGACGGCTTCAAGGACGTCAACGACAGTCGCGGGCATGCCGCCGGCGACCAGGTGCTGCTCACCGTGGCCGAGCGCTTCCGGCGCAGCGTGCGCCCGGGTGACCTGGTGGCCCGGATCGGCGGCGACGAGTTCGCCGTCCTGCTGGCGGCCGGCCCGGACGAGGCACGCTCGGTGGGCGAGCGCATGTTGCTGGCGCTCAGCGTCCCGATCGGGCTGGACGGCGGGCTGGCGACCGTTCATGCCAGCATCGGGTTGGCCACGTCGACCGATCCCGGCGAGCACACCGCCGACTCGCTGCTGCGCGACGCAGACCTGGCGATGTACCTGGCGAAGGCGCGCGGCGGCAACCAGGTGGTCGCCTACGCCGGCGGGATGGCCGAGGCGGCCCGGCGCCGCGCCGAGCTGCAGCAGGACCTCGGCCATGCGGTCCCCGCCGGGCAGCTCGAGGTTCACTACCAGCCCACGGTGCGGCTCTCCGACGGACGGACGACCGGCTTCGAGGCCCTCGTCCGCTGGCACCACCCGGTGCGCGGCCTCGTCCCGCCTGCCGAGTTCATCCCGCTGGCCGAGGAGAGCGGCGCCATCTCCGAGATCGGCAGCTGGGTGCTCCAGCAGGCGCTGCGACAAGGTGCGGCCTGGACCGCTGCGGCGGGGCACCCGGTACGGATGGCGGTCAACCTGTCGCCCCGCCAGCTGATGGACCGGGAGATCGCCGCTGAGGTCACCGCTGCCCTGCAGGACACCGGCTTCCCCGCCGGCCAGCTCACCCTGGAGGTCACCGAGGGCGTGCTCGTGCGAGACGTCGACGCGGTGGCCGGTCAGCTGGAGCAGCTCCGCGCTCTCGGTGTCGCCATCGCCATCGACGACTTCGGCACCGGCTTCGCCGGGCTGTCCTACCTGCGGCGACTGCCCGCCGACGTGATCAAGATCGACCGCAGCTTCGTCAACGACCTCTCGGCCGGGAGCCCGTCGGCGACGCTCGTCGCCTCGATCGTCGAACTGGCCCGCAGCCTCGGCCTCGGAGTCGTCGCCGAGGGCGTCGAGACCGAGGACCAGCGCCGGGCGCTGGTCGACCTGCACTGCGGATCGGCTCAGGGATACCTGTTCGCCCGGCCAGAGCCGGCCGAGCGGTGCCGCCCCGCCGCCGAACTGCTCTCGCCGAGCGCCGTCCGGGCGTAGTCCGGACGGCGCCGGCGGTCACAGCCGGACAGTCGCGTGCTCCCCGCCGTCGTCGACCCCTGGCAACACCATGTCGGGGCCAGCGAGACCCAGCTGCCGCTTCCCGCGGTGACCACGTTGGCTCGTGGGTTGGCGGTGACCTGGGCGACCTTGCGGGCGCGCCGGCTGGTGAAGGACGAGACGTCGCCGTCGACCTCGCCCTGCTGCATCGACATCGGACGGCCATCAGCGTGCCGTCGGTGGTCGTGGCCAACGCGGCGATGTGCTCGCCCTCCGGCAGCTCCGCTCCCTTGCGTGTCGGTGGTCAGGGGGCTGCGCTGCCCGCTCCGGCGGCGGACGACACACACGGTCTCTGGCAGGGTGCCCAGCCGTGGACGACGTCGTGCGGCTGACCGGGGCGACCTGGCCCGACCTGGAGGGCCGGCCGCTGCTCGTCGTCCCGCTCGGGTCGGTCGAGCAGCACGGCCGCCACCTGCCGCTGACCACCGACACCGCCGTCGCCCAGGCGGTGGCGGAGGCCGCCGTCGGCGAGCTGGACGGCGCGGTGCTCGCCCCGGCGCTGGCGTACGGCGCCAGTGGTGAGCACGAGGACTTCCCCGGCACGATCTCGATCGGGACCGCCGCGCTGACCACCCTGCTGGTGGAGTACGGGCGCTCGGCCGGACGCTGGGCCGGCCGGTTGCTGGTGGTCAACGGGCACGGCGGCAACGTCGAGGCGTTGCGGGCGGCCGTGCCACAGCTGCGGGGCGAGGGTCGCGACGTCGTCTGGTTCCCGTGCGGGGTGCCCGGGGGCGACGCACACGCCGGGCGCACCGAGACGTCACTGATGTTGCACGTGGAACCTGCTGGGGTCCGCCCGGAGCTCGCCGCCGCGGGGGAGACCGCACCGATCGGGGAGCTGCTGCCCCGGCTGCGGGCCGAGGGCGTGCGGGCGGTGAGCCCGGACGGGGTGCTCGGCGACCCGGCCGGTGCCTCGGCGGCGGAGGGAGCGAACCTGCTGCGGACGCTGACCGGCCGGCTGGTCGCCGCCGTACGGGCCTGGGACGCCGACGCCGCCGGGCGGCTCCTGGGCTGAGCCAGGTGCTGCCCGGCGGCGCCGGTCCGGTCAGGTGGTTCCGGCGGTCAGCCGAGCGTGTCGGCGAACTGCGGGACGGCGTTGTCCAGGGCGTACTGGATGCCCTGCGGCGTGCCGATCGAGAAGGCGCTGGTCAGCGTCTCGTCGTCGAGCACCACGGCGTTGCCGGCCTGCACGGACGGGATCGCCTGCCACAGCGGGTTGTCGGTGATCTCGCTGGCCTCCACGAAGATCGGGAAGGCGACGGTCAGGTCGGCGTCGAGCAGCGGGAGCTGCTCCTCGCTCACCGGCACGTAGAAGCTGTCGGTGGCCAGCTCCTCGATGGCCGGCTTGTTCACGAAGCCGAGCTGCTCCATGAAGTCGACCCGCGAGTCACCGCTGACGTAGGCGCCGAAGCCCTCGGCGGTGTAGGCGGCGACCGCCACCTCGGTGCCGTCGAACTCCGGGTGTGCCTCGGCGGCGGCGGCGAAGGCCTCGTCGACCTCGGCCGCGACCTCCTCGGCCTCCTCCGTCTTGCCCAGCGCCTGGCCGACCAGGTCGAGCTGCTCCTCGAAGGGGACGATGTAGGGGTCGGTGCCCACCGGTTGGCTGATGGTCGGCGCGATGGCGCTCAGCGCCTGGTACCGCTCCTCGGTGGCGGGGGACTTGGTGTCCAGGATCAGGTCGGGGTCCAGCGCGGCGATCGCCTCGAGGCTGGGCTCCAGCGTCTCGATGATCTCCGGGGCCTCGTCGTAGAGCCCCTCGGCCCACGGGCCCACGCCCTCGCCGCCGAAGCCGAGCCAGTCGCTGGCGCCGACCGGCTGGACGCCGAGCGCCAGCGCCATCTCGGCGTCGCCCCAGCCGAGGGCGACGACCCGGGTCGGCTCCTCCGGGACCGTCACGTCGCCGAAGGCGGTCTCGACGGTGACCGGGAAGGCGTCCGACGACCCGGTCGCCGGGTCGGTGCCCTCGGCCGCGGTGTCGTCGCTGGAGTCGGAACCCCCGCAGCTGGTGATGACGAGGGCGGCGGCCAGCAGCGCGGTGCCGCGGACGGCCCTGCGGCGGAGGGGGAGGCGGGACATTCGAGCTCCTTCGGTGGGTCAGGTGAGGCTGACCTAAGCACACGGAGGTCACGGTCCGGTCACCGCAGGCGGCTCCTCCTGCGGCCCTGGGCCGGGAACAGCGGGCCCGTAGGGGTGGTTGACCCAGACAGTCGCGATCAGCCCGCCCCAACGGGGGTGGACGTCCCGCGCAGACCGAGAGGACCAGCCATGCAGCACGGCATCCACCCCGAGTACCGCACCGTCGTCTTCCAGGACACCGCGACCGGGGCCACGTTCCGGACCCGCTCCACCGTGCAGACCAGCCGGACGATCGAGCTGGACGGCGAGACGCTGCCGGTGGTCCCGGTCGAGATCAGCGCGTCGTCCCACCCGTTCTGGACCGGCAACCAGCGGGTCCTCGACACCGCCGGCCGGGTCGAGAAGTTCAACCAGCGGTACGGCGCGCGCACCCGCAGCTGACGCACCACCTGCCTGACGCCCTCGTCGGTCCACCCGGACCGGCGGGGGCGTCGTCGTGTCAGCGGTCGGCCGGCACCATCGGCAGGACGCGGACGGCGCGCAGCCCGATGGCGCCGGTGACGACCGCCGTGGCGGCGGCGGCCAGGGTGGCCAGAACCACGACTGTCGCGTAGCCGGAGGGTGTGTCGTACGGCCAGCGGCTGGCCAGCGCCGGCAGCGTCGTCGCGGCCAGCACCGCCACCGCCAGCTCACCCGGCCCCCGCGCCCGCCCGCGGCGCAGCAGCAGCACGGCGCCGGCCACGACCGTCAGCAGCGCCCACTGCACCACCGGGTCGAAGAGCCCCCAGGTCCACTCCGGCGGCTCGCCCGGGCGGAGCGCCGTCACCGACACCGAGGCGACCAGCGGGACGGGGATCAGCCACAGCGGCCGGTGCAGCGGAGCGCCGGTGGGCATGAGCGCGGCGGCGACGAGCGGGACGGCGATCGTCAGCTGGACCAGCAGCTCCACCGGCCGGATCACCGCGACGACCGCCGGCACCAGCTGCCCGATCAGCACGACGACGGCCAGGGGGCGGGTGGCGGCCAGCCCGCGGGCGGCGCAGACCGCCAGCGCGACGGTGAGCGCGCTGACCACGGTGTGGACCGCGTATGAAGGCCCCCACAGCAGCCGGCCGCCGAGGTCCGGAGCGTCGATGAACGGGAGCCGGCCGTGCAGCCACGCCGTCGAGAAGAGCCCGAGCAGCCCCAGCGAGGCCAGCGCCACCGTGCCGGCCACGGCCACCAGCCGCACCGTCCGACCGGTCGCCACGGCGCGGACCGAGGCGCCGGGGGCACCCAGCCGGAGCCGCAACGCCAGCCGGGCGACGTCCAGCCGGTCGGTCAGCGACGGGCTGCCGAACTCCGCGTACTCGGGGTCGTCGGCGGTCTCCACCTGCAGGTAGGTCTCGGTCATGTCGTCGGCCCAGCGCGACCGGGCCGGCTCGGGCAGCCAGGTCAGCAGCCGTCGGTAGCGCTGCTCCAGCGGGCTCATGCCGGCCGCACCGCGAGCCGGGCCCGTACGGCGCGGGCGTTGGTCTCCTGCCGGGCGAGCTCGGCCTCCAGTGCCAGTCGGCCGGCGTCGGTGAGCCGGTAGTAGCGGCGCAGCCGGCCGGCGTGCACCTCTTCCCGGTCCGGCGCCACCTGCCCCTCGGCGACCAGCCGGTCGAGCACGCCGTAGAGCGTGCCGACCCGCAGCGTCACCCGGCCGCCGGACAGGCCCTGGACCTCGGCGATCACTCCGTACCCGTGCCGAGGCCGGTCGGCCAGGGCCGCCAGCACGAAGAAGGTCGGCTCGGTGAGCGGCCGCACGTCCATGGCCGGACGCTAGCGGCTCCATGCATCGGCTGTCGATGCATCGGCGCCCGGAGTCCCGCGCCGGTGTCGGTGGCCGCGGTTAGGGTCCCGCACCGGGAGCGGGGCGCCAGCACCGCCGGCGAGGACGGAGCACGCACGGATGGCGCACCAGGCAACGGGGGAGGCCGGGCCCCCGGCGGAGGCCGCCACCCCGCGGGTGGCGGTGGAGACCAACGGCATCAACGTGATCGCCGAGGCCGAGCGCAAGGGCACCCCGCGCCAGCTGTTCTGGCCGTGGTTCGGTGCCAACGTCAGCGTGCTCGGCCTGGCCTACGGCGCGTTCGTCCTGGGCTTCGGCATCTCCTTCTGGCAGGCCGTCGTCGCCGGCGTCGTCGGGATCGTGCTCAGCTTCGGGCTCTGCGGCCTCATCGCCATCGCCGGCAAGCGGGGCTCGGCGCCCACCCTCGTGCTCAGCCGCGCCGCCTTCGGCGTCACCGGCGGCCGGGTGCCCGCCGTCCTCTCCTGGGTTCTCACCGTCGGCTGGGAGACGGTGCTCGCCTCGCTGGCCACCCTCGCCACCGCCACCGTGTTCACCCAGCTCGGCTGGGGCGGCGGGACGGCGACCCAGGTCGTCGCCCTGCTGGTGGTCGCCGCGCTGGTGGTCGTCGGCGGCGTGCTCGGCTTCGACCTGATCATGCGCATGCAGACGGTGATCACCGTCGTCACCGGCGTGCTGACCGTCGGCTACCTGCTCCTCGTCGCCGATGAGATCGACTGGGCGGTGGTCAGCGACCTGCCCGCCGGGTCGACGCAGGCGTTCATCGGTGCGCTGGTCTTCGTGATGACCGGCTACGGGTTCGGCTGGGTCAACGCCGCGGCCGACTACTCCCGCTACCTGCCGCGCACCGCCTCCACCCGCGGCGTCGTGGGCTGGACGACGTTCGGCTCCGCGCTGGCCCCGGTCGTCCTGCTGGTCGTGGGGCTGCTGCTGGCCGGCTCGTCGACCGACCTGGCGGCGGCGATCAGCGCCGACCCGATCGGTGCCCTGGCCGCCCTGCTCCCCACCTGGTTCCTGGTGCCCTTCGCCCTGGTCGCCGTCCTGGGGCTGGTCGGCGGCGCCCTGCTGGACATCTACTCCTCCGGCCTGTCCCTGCTCGCCGCCGGCGTGCGAGTCCCCCGCCCGGTCGCCGCCTCGATCGACGGCCTGCTGATGGTGCTCGGCGCCATCTGGGTCGTCTTCCTCGCCGAGGGCGACTTCTTCGTCCAGTTCCAGGGCTTCCTGATCACCCTCGGGGTCCCGGTCGCGGCCTGGTGCGGGATCGTGCTGGCCGACCTGCTGCTGCGCCGCCGCGACTACGCCGAGGCCGAGCTGTACGACCCGCGCGGCCGCTACGGCTCGGTCCCGCCGGTCCCGCTGGCGCTGCTCGGGCTCGGCACCGTGCTCGGCTGGGGGCTGGTCACCAACACCTACGCCACCTGGCTGACCTGGCAGGGCTACCTGCTCGGCCCGGTGGGCCTGGGCGGCAAGGACGGCGACTGGGCCTTCGCCAACCTCGGCGTCCTGGTCGCCCTGGCCGTCGGTTTCGCCGGCACACTGCTGCTGCGCCGGGGCGCGGTGCGGCGGCAGGAGGCGGCGTGACCGACGGCGTGCTCGTGGTGGTCGACGCCCAGCACGTCTTCGCCGACCGGGACTCCCCGTGGGGCGCGCCCCGGTTCGCCGAGGTGCACCCGGCGATCCGCCGGCTGACCACGGCCTTCGCCGGGCGCGTGGTGCACACCCGCTTCGTCGCCCCGGCCGAGCCGGCCGGGGCCTGGGTGCCCTACTACGCGCAGTACCCCTTCGCGCGGCAACCGCCGGACGCGCCGCTGTACGCGCTGGTCGACGACCCGGGCGACGCGCCGGTGCTCGACGCGACCACGTTCGGCAAGTGGGGCCCCGAGCTCGCCGCCCTGGTCGGGGCCGGGCCGCTGGTGCTGGCCGGCGTCTCCACCGACTGCTGCGTGCTCTCCACCGCCCTGCCCGCCGCGGACGCCGGGGTGCCGGTGCAGGTGGTCACCGACGCCTGCGCGGGAGCCAGCGACGCCGACCACGACCGGGCGCTGGCCGCGATGGCGCTCTACGCGCCGCTGATCGCCCTCACCACCACCGACGCGGTGCTCGCCCGGCGATGAACCCGCCCCCCACCGACCGGCTGCCCGACGGCTTCACCGTGGTGCTCGGCCCGGGCGTCGAGCGCCGGGACGGCGGGACGGCGCTGCTCGGCGGCTCCCCGGCCCGGCTGCTCCGGCTCTCCCCCGCCGCGCAGGAGCTGCTGGCCGGCGACCGGCTGGAGGTCACCGACGCCCGCAGCGCCGCACTGGCGGCCCGGCTGCTCGACGCCGGCGTCGCCGTCCCGGAGGTGCCGGAGGTGCCGCGGCCCGACGTCACGGTCGTCGTCCCGGTCAAGGACCGGACCGACGGGCTGGCCCGGCTGCTGGCCGCCCTGCGCGCCGACCCCGGCACGGCCGGCTGCCCGGTGGTGGTCGTGGACGACGGCTCGGTCGACCCGCCTGCGGTTGCCGCGGTGGCCGCCGGCACGCGGCTGCTCCGGCACGAGCACGCCCGCGGCCCGGCCGCCGCCCGCAACGCCGGGCTGCGGGTCGCCGACACCGACGCGGTGGCGTTCGTCGACTCCGACTGCGTGCCCGAGCCCGGCTGGCTGGCCACGCTCGCCGGGCACCTGGCCGACCCGCGGCTGGCCCTGGTCGCGCCCCGGATCACCGCCCTGGACCCGGCCCAGCCCGGCTGGGTGGCCCGGTACGAGGCGCTGGACAGCGCGCTGGACATGGGCCCGGCCGCCGCACGGGTCGCCCCGGGGACGGGCGTCTCCTACGTGCCCAGCGCGGCGCTGCTGGCCCGGAGGACCGCGCTGGCGGACGGCTTCGACGAGGCGATGCCGGTCGCCGAGGACGTCGACCTGGTGTGGCGGCTCACCGGCGCCGGCTGGCGGGTGCGCTACGAGCCGGCCGCGCGGGTCGCCCACGACCACCGCGTCGAGCTCGGCGACTGGCTGCGGCGCCGGGCGTTCTACGGCACCGGCGCGGCGCTGCTCGCCCAGCGGCACGGCGCCGCGGTCGCCCCACTGGTGATCTCGCCCTGGTCGCTGGCGGCCTGGGTGCTCCCGGCGTTCGCCGGCCGGTGGGGCCTGCTGGGCTCCCTCGGCGTGCTCGGCCGGGCCAGCGTCCTGCTCGCCCGACGGGTGGCGGTGCCCGGCCGATCGCTGCCGATCGGCTGGGCGGCCGGCCTGGTGCTGCGCGGGACGGCGTCGTCCGGGCGGGCGCT
The DNA here is from genome assembly GCF_011039295.1 of Modestobacter sp. KNN46-3. Lineage (NCBI taxonomy): Bacteria > Bacillati > Actinomycetota > Actinomycetes > Geodermatophilales > Geodermatophilaceae > Modestobacter > Modestobacter sp. KNN46-3. The sequence goes on from NZ_JAAKGN010000002.1 coordinate 131,861, forward strand.
GGCCCGCTCGGTGACCCGGCACCACTGGCCGCTGACCGTGGCCGCGGCGCTGGTCTCCCGCCGGGCGCGGCGGGCGGCCGGTGCGGTGGCGGTCGCCGACGCCGTGGCCGGCTGGTGGCCGCACCGCCGGGAGATCGACCTGCCGGCCTTCGCGGCCGGCCGCCGGCTGGAGGACCTGGCGTACGGGGCCGGGCTCTGGTGGGGGGCGCTGCGGGCCCGGGACGGCCGGGCGCTGCTGCCCGCCGCACCCGAGCCGGTCGCCCCACGGGGGTGACGTCGGGGTGACGTGCGGCTGAACACCCCGTCCAGCCGGAATGCAGTTGCATCATGCAGCCTTGTCGCCCAGGTATCGCGAACGTGGCCAGCGTCGGTCCCGCGGGAGCACAGCACCGACCAGGGGGACCCGATGACCGCCACCCAGCACTCCGCACGACGAGATCCGGCCGCGCCGGCCCAGGCCGACGCCGCCGCCCCGGTCGACGTCTCCGGCCTGCCCGACCCGCAGGTGGAGAAGCCGAAGACCGCGCGCCTCGCGCTGACCCTGGGCGCGTTCGTCGCGCTCGGGCCGCTCACCATCGACATGTACCTGCCGGCCCTGCCGACGATCGCCACCGAGCTGGAGACGACGTCCGCGGCGGTGCAGCTCACGCTCACCGGCACGCTGATCGGCCTCGCGCTGGGCCAGCTGGTGCTCGGCCCGCTGTCCGACCGGTTCGGCCGCCGCCGCCCGCTGCTCGCCGGCACGGCGGTGCACGTGGTCGCCTCGCTGCTGGTGCTGCTCGCCCCGAACATCGCCGTCCTGGGCGCCCTGCGGGTGCTGCAGGGCGTGGGCACCGCGGCCGGTGCGGTGATCGCGATCGCCGTCGTCCGCGACCTGTTCGTCGGCCGTGCGGCGGCCACGATGCTCTCCCGGCTGTTCCTGGTGCTCGGCGCCGCGCCGGTGCTGGCGCCCACGATCGGCGGGGAGGTCCTCCGCTTCACCTCGTGGCGCGGGGTCTTCCTGATCCTCGCGCTCTACGGCCTGGCGCTGCTGGCGATCGGCTTCTTCCTGATCCGGGAGACCCTGCCGCCCGAGCGCCGCAGCACCGAGGGGGTCGGCGGCACGCTGCGCGGCTACCGGTCGCTGTTCCGGGATCGCAGCTACGTCGGCCTGGTGCTGGTCGCCGGCCTGACCATGGCCGGGCTGTTCGCCTACGTCTCCGGCTCGTCGTTCGTCTACCAGCGGCAGTTCGGCCTCGACGAGCAGCAGTTCGGGCTGCTGTTCGGCGCCGGTGCCTTCTGGCTGATCGCCGCCACCCAGCTCAACCCGCTGCTGCTGCGCCGCTTCTCCCCGGCGCAGGTGCTCGTCGCCGGCACGGTGGCCGGCGCGGTCTCCGGCGCGGTGCTGCTCCTGCTGGCTGCCACCAGCACCGGCGGCCTGTTCGCCGTCGCGATCCCGCTGTGGGCGGTGCTGTTCGCCTGCGGCCTGGCGCTGCCCAACGCCCCGGCCCTCGCCCTCTCCCGGCACGGCGAGTCGGCCGGCACCGCGGCGGCGCTGCTCGGTGCGGTGCAGTTCGGCGTCGGCGCTGCGGTCTCCCCGCTGGTCGGCCTGCTGGGCAACGACGCGGTGGCGATGGGCGCGGTGATCGTCGGGTCGCTGGTGCTGGCGATCGTCGTCCTGGTCGTCGTCGTCCGCCCGTGGCAGCTCGAGGAGCCCGACCCCGAGATGGCCGCCGTCGCCGCTCACTGAGCGGCGGCGCGGGTCAGCCGATGACGACGGCGGCGGTCGTGCCCACCTGCACCATCCGGGTCACCCCGGTGCTGGCGCTGGTCACCTGCTCCTCGAACCAGAAGACGTAGGGCTCGCCGGGGGCCAGCCCGTCGATCGTGACGGTCATCGGCTGGCAGCCCTCGACCTGGTCGACGGCCCGCACGACCGGCGGCGGCTGCTGCCCTCCGACGAGTCGCTGGCTGACCGCCTGGACCCGGTACCCGACCACCTCGGGCCGGTTGTCCGACATCCAGTCCAACGTCGCCGACCCCGGCCCGGGGACGACGCCGGGGACGATCCGGCGCGGTGTGGTGCCGGCGCCCCCGCAGCCGTCGGGCTCCAGCTTGTAGACGGGCGCCCGGCCGACCGACGCGTTGGGCATGATCGAGATTCGTCCGGGGCGCGGCGGCTGGGGGACGACCAGGCCGCCGCCACCGGCGGCCACCTCGGCGCGCGAGCGGGTCTCCGCGCGGGCGGCGGCAACGTCGGCCAGGGTGTCCACGCCCTGCGCGAGCACGGGCACCTCCGCGGGCACGGGCGCCGCAACCGGGGCCGGGCCGGCGACGGAGTCCTGCGCCACCGGTGCGTTCGTGGCAGTCAGGTCGACGAGCACCGGCGTGAGCTGCGGGGCGAGCACGACCGCGCCGACGGTGGCGGCCAGCAGCGGGACCAGCCAGCGGGTGTGGTCCCGGCGCCGGGCCGGGGCGCGCCGCCGGGCGGGGGCGCGCCGCCGCGCCACGGGGCGGCTGCCCGCGGTGCGTCGTCTCTGCTCGGCCATGACGGCCTCCTCCCGGTCCTCGGGGGAGCATCGGCACGGAGGGCCTCCGGCTCGCGCCGAACCACCCGAACGGGTCGCGACGGCGGTGGGAATGGTGGCGGCGGGCAACGTCTTGGGCCAGCTGTGAGCGCAGCCCCCGCCGTCTCGACGACGTCGGTCCCCACCGCACCGTCCACCCGCACCGCCGTCCTGGCGATCGTCGCCCTCGCGCTCGGCGGGTTCGCCATCGGCACCACCGAGTTCGTGACCATGGGCCTGCTGCCCGACATCGCCCGCGGGGTGGACGCGACGATCCCCGAGGCCGGGCACGTCATCTCCGCCTACGCCCTCGGCGTCGTCGTCGGCGCCCCGGTGCTCGCCGCGCTGGGCGCCCGGCTGCCACGCCGGCGCCTGGCGATGGGGCTGATGGTGGCGTTCGTCGTCGGCAACACCCTCAGCGCGCTGGCCCCCGGCTACGGCTCCCTGGTGCTCTCCCGCTTCGTCGCCGGCCTCCCGCACGGCGCCTACTTCGGCGTCGCCTCACTGATCGCCGCGTCCCTGGTGCCGGCCCACCTGCGCGGCCGCGCGGTCAGTTCGGTGATGCTCGGGCTGGCGGCCGCCAACGTCGCCGGGGTGCCCGCCGCGACCTGGCTGGGCCAGCAGCTGGGCTGGCGCTCGGCCTACTGGGCGGTCGTGGTCATCGGCGCCGTCACGCTGCTGGCCGTGCTCACCGTCGTCCCGTCGGTGCCCGGGCGGTCGGAGGCGACGATCCGCACCGAGCTGGGTGCCCTGCGCCGGCCCCAGGTGGTCCTGACCCTGCTGGTCGCCACCGTCGGCTTCGGCGGGATGTTCGCCATGTACAGCTACATCGCGCCGATCGTCACCGAGGTGGCCGGCCGGTCGGCCGGCTTCGTGCCGGTCGTGCTGCTGGCCTTCGGGGTGGGTGGCGTCCTCGGGACGGTGCTGGGCGGACGGCTCGCCGACCGGGCGCTGTTCCGCTCGCTGGTCGGGGCGACGGTCGCCACCGGCGTGCTCCTCGGCGTGATGGCGGTGGCCGCCGGCAACGCCCTGGCGCTGATCGTCACGGTGTTCACCATCGCCGCGGCCGCCTCCACGATGGTCGTGCTCCTGCAGCTGCGGCTGATGGAGGTCGCCGGTGAGGCACAGATGCTCGGCGCCGCGCTGAACCACTCGGCGCTCAACGCGGCCAACGCCCTGGGCGCCTGGCTCGGTGGTCTGGTCATCGCCGCCGGCCTGGGCTACCGGGCGCCGAGCGTGGTGGGCGCCGGGCTCGCCGTCCTCGGCCTGGGCTTCCTGGCCGCCTCGGCCGTGCTGCGTCGCCGGGAGCTGCGCGCCGCCGCCTGACCCGCCGCCGCCTGACCCGCTTCCGCCGGCAGCCGGCCCGCCCGCAGCCGGGTCCGCCCGCGGCCCGCCGTCCCGAGCAGCCAACTCGGTCTGGCGCGTGAGTGTGTCCGTTGACACACTCACGCCGAGGCCGGGTGTTCTCGGCCACGAACGGCCCTGCAACGGAGCGGAGGACTCGTGACCCAGATCAACGTGCGGGTCGACGGGGCGTCCTACACGGACGACGTCGAGCCACGGACCCTGTTGGTCCACTACCTGAGGGAGCAGCTGGGCAAGGTCGGCACCGTCGTCGGCTGCGACACCAGCAACTGCGGTGCCTGCACCGTGCACCTGGACGGCCAGGCCGTGAAGTCCTGCACCGTGTTCGCGGTCCAGGCCGACGGCTGCCAGGTCACCACGATCGAGGGCGTCGCCACCGGCGAGGGCGACAGCGCCACCCTGCACCCCGTGCAGCGGGCCTTCCACGAGATGCACGGCCTGCAGTGCGGGTTCTGCACGCCCGGGATGATCATGGCCTCGATCGACCTGCTGAAGGAGAACCCCGACCCCACCGACGAGGAGGTCCGTGAGGGCATCGAGGGCAACCTCTGCCGCTGCACCGGGTACCAGAACATCGTCCGGGCGGTGCGCCAGGCGGCGGCGGAGATGTCGGGCAAGGCCGCCGACGACCCGCAGGCCGAGCCGGCCGCCGTCGACACCGCGGCCGCCGAGCACGTGGCGGTGCAGGCATGACCGCGGTCGAGGACCCGACCTCCTCGGTCGGCCTGCCGCCGGCCAAGGAGGTGGGGCAGGCGCGTCGCCGCAAGGAGGACGCCCGGCTGATCACCGGCAAGACGACCTGGACCGACAACATGGTGCTGCCCGGGATGCTGCACCTCGCGGTGCTGCGCAGCCCGGTCGCCCACGGCCGGATCACCCACCTGGACGTCAGCGCGGCGAAGGAGCGGCCGAACGTCGTCGCCGTCTACACCGGGGCCGACCTCGCCGAGGAGCAGGGCTCGCTGCCCTGCGCCTGGCCGGTCACCCCGGACATGGTCAACCCGGGGCACCCCTCGATCGCCGTCGAGCAGGTCAACCACGTGGGCGAGGCGGTCGCGGTCGTCGTGGCCCGCAGCCGCACCGCCGCCGCCGACGCCCTCGAGGCGATCGACGTCGACTACGAGCCGCTGCCGGTCGTGCTGGACATGGAGCAGGCCGTGCAGGAGGGCTCGCCCCTGGTGCACGACCACACCACGTCGAACACCAGCTACCACTTCGTCTTCGACGCCGGCGAGGCCGGCACGGGCAGTGACACCGAGCAGGCGTTCGCCGACGCCGAGGTCGTGGTCAGCCGCCGGTTCGTCCAGCAGCGGCTGATCCCGGCGTTCATGGAGCCCCGCTCGGTCGTCGTCCAGCCCTCCGGCGACAACTACACGATGTGGTCGGCCACCCAGATCCCGCACATCCTGCGGGTGATGGCCGCGATGGTCACCGGCATCCCGGAGCACAAGCTGCGGGTGATCGCCCCCGACGTCGGTGGCGGGTTCGGCGGGAAGCTGCAGGTCAACCCGGAGGAGATCCTCTGCCTGCTCATCGCGCGGCGGCTGGGCAAGCCGGTCAAGTGGACCGAGACCCGCGGTGAGTCGCTGATGACCGCCCACCACGGCCGCGACCAGGTCCAGTTCATCGACGTCGCCGCCGACCGCGACGGCACCGTCAAGGGCCTGCGGGTGCGGCTGCTGGCCGACATGGGCGCCTACCTGCGGCTCATCACCCCCGGCGTCCCGGCGCTGGGCGCGTTCATGTTCCCGGGGATCTACAAGTTCCCGGCCTACCGGTTCGAGTGCGACGGCGTCTTCACCAACAAGGTGCCCACCGACGCCTACCGCGGCGCCGGCCGGCCCGAGGCCACCTTCGCGATCGAGCGGATCATGGACGAGCTCGCCGTCGAGCTGGGCATGGACCCGCTGGAGGTGCGTCGGAAGAACTGGATCAACGCCGAGGAGTTCCCGTTCACCACGGTCGCCGGGCTGGAGTACGACTCCGGCGACTACCACCAGGCCACCGAGCAGGCGCTGGAGCTGCTGGGCTACGACGAGCTGCGGGCCGAGCAGAAGCGTCGCCGGGAGTCCGGCGACCCGGTCCAGCTGGGCATCGGCTTCTCCACCTTCACCGAGATGTGCGGGCTGGCCCCCTCCCGGGTGCTCGGCTCGCTCGCCTTCGGCGCGGGTGGCTGGGAGCAGGCGTCGATCCGGATGCTGCCCACCGGCAAGGTCGAGGTGGTCACCGGCTCCACGCCGCACGGCCAGGGGCACGAGACGGCGTGGAGCCAGATCGTCGCCGACCAGCTCGGCGTGCCGTTCGAGGACGTCGAGGTGCTGCACGGCGACACCGCCATCTCCTCGCGCGGGCTGGACACCTACGGCTCCCGGTCGCTGGTCGTCGGGGGCACCGCGGTCGTGAAGGCCGCGGAGAAGGTGGTGGAGAAGGCCCGGGTGATCGCCGCCCACCTGCTGGAGGCCAACGCCGACGACCTCGAGTTCACCGGCGGGAAGTTCACCGTGCGGGGGACGCCGGGCGCCGGGGTCGGCATCCAGGAGGTCGCCCTGGCGATCTTCGCCGCGCACGACTACCCGGAGGGCGTCGAACCGACCATCGACGCCGAGGCCACCTTCGACCCGGAGAACTTCTCCTTCCCGCACGGCACGCACATCTGCGCGATGGAGATCGACACCGAGACCGGGTTCGCCAAGATCCGGAAGTACGCCTGCGTCGACGACGTCGGCACGATCGTCAACCCGCTCATCGTCGAGGGCCAGGTGCACGGCGGCCTGGCCCAGGGGATCGCCCAGGCGATGTACGAGGAGGCGATCTACGACGCCGAGGGCAACCTGACCACCGGCAGCTTCGTCGACTACCTGGTGCCGGCGGCCTCGGACCTGCCGCACTTCGACACCGGCAACACCGTGCACGCGGCGACCAGCAACCCACTGGGCGCCAAGGGCGTCGGGGAGGCCGGCTGCATCGCCAGCACCCCGGCGGTGGTCAACGCCGCGCTCGACGCCGTCCGGCACCTGGGCGTCACCGACATCCGGATGCCGCTCACCCCGGAACGGGTGTGGCGGGCGATCCACCAGGGCGGCGACGGCGGAGACCGGGCCGCCGCCGGTTCCAACGCCCAGGGCGCCACCGCCGGCGAGACGGCTGCCGCGTCCACCGATCCGTCGTCCTCCGGAGGTCACCTGTGATTCCCGCACCGTTCGCTTACGCCCGCCCGACGACGGTCGAGGAGGCCCTGCAGGCGATCGCCGAGGGCGGTGAGGACGTCAAGGTCCTGGCCGGCGGGCAGTCGCTGATCCCGGTCATGCGGCTGCGGCTCGCCGCTCCCGAGGTGCTCGTCGACCTCACCCGGGTCGAGGAGCTGCGTGGGGTGCGGGAGGACGGCGACATGCTGGTCATCGGGGCGATGACCACGCACGCCGACGTCCTCACCGACCCGCTGCTGGCCCAGTACGGCCAGCTCATCGTGCAGGCCACCGAGACGGTGGCCGACCGGCAGGTGCGCCGCCGCGGCACGTTCGGCGGTGCCCTGGCGCACGCAGACCCGGCCGGGGACCTCCCGGCGGTCGCGCTGGCCCTGGACGCGGAGTTCGTGCTCGCCGGGCCGGGCGGGCGGCGCACCGTGCCCGCCGCGGAGTTCTTCGTCGACTACCTCACCACCGCGCTGGAGGAGGGGGAGCTGCTGGTCGAGATCCGGGTGCCCAAGCTCGGCGAGGGCTGGGGGGTCCGGTACGAGAAGTTCAACCGGGTGGCCCAGGCCTGGTCGATCGTGGCGGTGGCCGCGGCCGTCCGGCGGGAGGGTGGCCGGATCGCGGAGGCCCGGATCGGGTTGACCAACATGGGGCCGACCCCGCTGCGGGCCTCGGCCACCGAGGCGGCGCTGGTCGGGGTGGACGTCAGCATGGAGACGGTGACTGCGGCGGCCGCCCAGGCCGCTGAGGGCACCAGCCCCAGCAACGACCTGAACGCCCAGGCCGACTACCGGCAGCACCTCGCCCAGGTGCTCACCCGGCGGGCGCTGGCAGCCGCGGTCGGCCTGTAGCGGCGTAGCGCCGGACCGGTCCGTCACATCCGTGACGTGACCGGTCCGGCGGCGCCGGCAGGGGCGCGGTAGCGTCGCCGTCTCGCCTCGATCACCGCACGACCCGGACGGGCTGTCGCCGACTCGTCGCCTCCCGCCCGGGCTGCCCACTCTCGGAGGTCCTGCAGTGCAGCTGGAGAACGCGTTCACCGTGCCGGTGCCGATCGACGAAGCCTGGCGGGTGCTGCTGGACATCGAGCGCATCGCCCCCTGCATGCCCGGGGCCGCCCTCGACTCGGTGACCGGTGACGACTTCACCGGCCGGGTCAAGGTGAAGCTCGGGCCGATCAACCTGACCTACCAGGGCAAGGCGTCGTTCGTGGAGAAGGACGAGGCCGCCCACCGTGCGGTCATCGACGCCCGCGGCAAGGACCAGCGCGGCAACGGCACCGCCGCGGCCGTCATCACCGCGACGCTCGCGGCCGAGGGCGACACCACCCGCGTCGACGTCCTGACCGACCTGAACATCACCGGCCGGCCCGCCCAGTTCGGCCGCGGCGTCATGACCGACGTCGGCAACAAGCTGCTCGGCCAGTTCGCCGACAAGCTCTCCGCCCAGCTGGCCAGCGGCGACGCCGAGGGTGACGCCTCCCGGGCCGCAGCGGCCGTGGGCACGCAGGAGCCGACCGTGGCGGGGAAGGCCACCGCCGCTGCCGCCAAGGCCGCCGCGACCACCGCCGGCGTCGTCGAGGAGGCCGCGGCGAGCGTCGAGGGCGCTGCCGGTGACACCCCGGCGGCCGGCGCGGCCGAGAAGGCCGGTGCCGCGGCGAAGAAGACCGCCGCTGCGGCGGCGGACAAGGCAGCAGACGCGGAGCAGGCGGCGGCTCCGGCGACGGCGGCCAAGAAGGCCGCTCCCGCCAAGAGCGCCCCGGCCAAGGCTGCGGTCCCGGATCCGTTGGCCCCGCCGACGAAGGGCGCGCCGGCCGCCACCGGCACCGCCCCGGCTGCCGGCGACACGGCCCCAGCCGCCGGCGACACCGCCCCGGCTGCCGGCAGTCCGGCACCGTTCTCCGGCACCGGGACGGTCGAGGACCAGGCAGCCGACGCCGAGCCGGCCTCCACGACGGCGGCCGACGCGCCGGACGGTGGCCCGCGCAAGGCGCCGAGCAAGCCGCCGACCGGCACCACCGCCCCGCCGAACCGCCCGGCCGGGGGCGGCCCGGTGCGCAGCACCCCCAGCACGCCGCGGCGGCCGGTGACCCCGGCCGAGCCGGAGCCGATCGACCTGCTCGAGGTGGCCGGCGGGGCGGCGCTGACCCGCTACGCCGCGCCGGCGGCCGGGGTCACCGTGCTGGCGCTGCTGATCGCCCTGCTGGTGCGCCGCCGCCGCAGGTAGGAGCCTCCGGACGGTGATCAGGTGACCTGATCACCGTCTGTCCTCCCGCACCAGCGTTGGTGCGGGAGGACAGTCTCCCGTGTGGGGAGACGGGCCAGCGAGCGGGTCAGTGGCGGGCAGCCAGGCCACGGCTGCGGCGGCCACGGCGGCGGGGTCCTTCTTCAGCCCGTGGTCGCCCGGCACCGCCGCGACCGTTCCGGGGTGACCGGCGAGCGCGGCGACCACCTCATCGGGGCGGCCGAACGCGTCGGTCTCCCCCTGCACCACCAGCAGTGGGACGGCGACCTGCTGCAGCTCGGGCGCGCGGCTCTTCTCCGGCTTGCCGGGCGGGTGCAGCGGGAAGGCCAGCGTCAGCACCCCGGCGGCTCCCTGTCCGGCCGCCGTCCGGCAGGCCACCCGGGCCCCGGCGCTGCGCCCGCCCAGCACCAGCGGGCCGGTCAGCAGTCCGTTGGTGCGGAGTGCGTCCAGCACCGCCGTCCAGCCCTCGTCCAGCCGGGCCGGGGCGGGTGCGATCCGCCTGCCGGCCACCACCCACGGCTGGTCGACCCGCAGCACCCGCCAGTCGGCGGCGCACGCGGCGGCGGAGACGGCGAGCAGGTCGGCGGAGTCCGACCCGGCGCCGGCGCCATGACCCAGCACGAGGGTGCCGCGGACGTCGCCCGCCGGCTCGGCGCGGTGCACGCGGGCAGGGCCGAGGGGGGTGGGGACCTCCGCGGCGGTCACGCCGGCGGCAGCGCCAGCAGCGCCTCGACGACCTCCAGGAGGGACGCGCCCTGCACGTGCGGCGGCTCGTACACCGCGGCGTAGGCGGACTCGGCGCGGGAGCACCAGCCGCCGGTGAGGCCGGCGCGCTGGGCACCGTGCACGTCCCAGGAGTGGACGGCGACCAGCGCCAGCTCCGCCGGCGCCACGTCGCACACCCCGGCCGCCCAGAGGTAGGCCGCCCGGTCAGGCTTCCAGACGCCGATCGACTCGGTGGTCAAGGTCCGCTCGACCAGTGGGGTCACCCCGCCGCGGGACAGCCCGGCCTCGGCGACGCCTGGCGTCCCCTGGCTGAGCGTCACCGCGCGCACCCCCGCGGAGGTCAGCCGGCGCAGCGCGGGCTCGACGTCGGGGTGCGGGCTGAGCTCACCGAAGGCGTCGGCCACCGCCGTCCGCTGCGCCGCCGACAACCCGGTCAGCTGGGCGAGTGCGGCCTCGAACGCGTCCCGGAACCGGCACCGGGTGCCGGCGGTGGCGGCAGCGAACCCCAGCGCCAGCGTGCGGCTGAAGACGGTGGGCAGGAGGTGCCCCGGCTCGCCGTTCTCGATCAGCGTGGCCTGGACGGGGGCGAGGTCCAGCAGCGTCTCGTTGACGTCGAAGGCGACCACGGCCGGTCGCGTCCTCGGTGCGGTCATGCCTGGTCCCGCTCCTCGGCGGGGGCCTCCACGGGGAGGTCGGTGCCGGCGTCCGGCGGACGGTGGAACCGACCGGTCGCCTTTTTGTAGACGAACCAGGCCACGGCGGCGACGACGGCCACCACGACCACGTAGTCCAGGTACTGCAGGTTGGCCTGGACGAAGTCGCCGGCCGCGACGCCCAGGCCGATGAGCAGGCTGTTCCAGAGCAGGCTGCCGGCGGCGGTGAAGAGCAGGAACTGCGGCATCGGCATCTTCACGACGCCGGCCGGGACCGAGACGAAGCTGCGCACGATCGGCACCATCCGGCCGAAGAAGACCGCGGCGCGACCGTGCCGGGCGAACCACTCGAACGTCCGGTCCACGTCGGCGGTCTCGACCAGCGGCAGCCGGTCGAGGAAGGCGTGCGACCGGCGCGGGCCGAACAGCCGGCCGACCCAGTAGAGGACGATCGCCCCGAGCACCGAGCCGACGGTCGCCCACAGGATGACCGGCACGAGGGACATCCGGCCGTCGTTGATCAGCACCCCGGCCGCGCCGAGCACGACCTCGCTGGGGATCGGCGGGATGACCGTCTCGATGAGGATCGTCAGGCCGACGCCCACCGCCCCCAGCCGGTCGATGAGGTCGAGCAGGAAGCCGGTGATGCCGCCTTCGTCGGATGTGGCGGCGGCGAGGACGGACATGGGGCCCACGGTATCGGCGGTCGCCGTGCGCCGTCCTGCTGCCGGGCCGGGCCGGTCGTAGGGTCTGTCCCCATGGTGCACCGCTTCACCGCCCGCGCCGTCGTGGTCGGGGACCGCGCCGGCACCGTCGTCCCCGATGCCGTGCTGGACGTCGAGGACGGGCTGATCAGCTGGGTCGGCCCCGCTGCCGAGGCGCCGCCGGCCGGGGACGCCGAGGTCACCGCGCTGCCCGGGGTGCTCGCCCCCGGCATGGTCAACACCCACTCGCACGCACCGATGGTGCTGTTCCGCGGCCAGGGCGAGGGGCTGCCGCTGGACCGCTGGCTGAACGAGGTGATGTGGCCCCGGGAGGCGAAGCTCACCCCCGAGGACGTCGAGGTCGCGATGACCGCGGCGTCGGCGGAGATGCTGCGGCACGGGGTCACCACCAGCGTCGAGATGTACTTCCACCCCGAGCGGATGGCCGCTGCGGTGCGGCGCACCGGCGCCCGCGGGGTGATCACCCACCCGCTGATCGGCCTGCCCGGCTTCGGCACGTTCGACGAGCAGCTCGCCCGCGCCACCGACTCCGCCGGCACCGGTGACGACCAGGTCGAGTGGGGCATCGGCCCGCACTCGGCCTACACCGTGCCGCTGCCGGTGCTCACCCAGGCGGCCGAGGCGGCGCGCGAGCACGGCCTGCTGCTGACCACGCACGTCGCCGAGACCACGACGGAGGGCGCCGGGCTGCTGGCACAGCACGGCCTCAGCGTGCCGCAGCTCCTGGCCGCGCACGACGTGCTCGGCGGCCGGGTGCTGGGCGCGCACTGCGTGCACATGGACGACGGCGACCTGGAGCTGTGGCGCGAGTACGACGTCGCCGTGGCCCACTGCCCGGGCAGCAACACGAAGCTGGCCAGCGGCACCGCCCGGCTGCGGGACATGCTCGACCTCGGCATCCGGGTCGGCATGGGCACCGACGGGCCGGCGTCCAACGACAACCTCGACCTCTTCGAGGACCTCCGGCTGGCCGCCCAGCTGGCCCGGTTGCGCGAGCGGGACGCCACTGCGCTCACCGCCCCCGAGGCGTTCTGGCTGGCCACCGGCGCGGCGGCGGCGGCGATCGGCCGTGAGGACCTCGGCCAGCTGACCGTCGGACGGCGGGCGGACCTGGTGCACGTCGACACCGACGACATCGCCTTCGTACCGGTCGGCGAGGTCACCGACCTGCTGACCCACCTGGTCTGGTCGGTGGGCTCCCGGCACGTGCGCGACACCTGGGTGGCCGGGCGGCAGGTCGTGCGTGACGGGGCGTCCACGACGGTCGACGAGGCCGAGCTGCGGGCGGACGTGCAGACCCGGGCGATGCGGCTCGCCGGCCGCTGAGCAGGGAGGTCACTCCTCCGCGGAGAAGCGGTAGCGGACGTCGTCGAACGAGTCGGTCGGGAACGCGTAGACGAACCGCAGCGGGCCCTCGCCGGTGTTGCGGATGCCGTGCTCGGTGTCGCCCGGGATGAAGACCGCCGAGCCGGCGGTCACCGGGTGCTCCACCCCGTCCAGGACGACGACGCCGCTGCCCTCGACGAGGTGGTAGACCTCGGTGGCGGTGTGCCGGTGCAGGCCCAGCCAGCCGTCGGGGGCCAGCTCGGTGAGCCCGGTGTACAGCGCGGCTGTCGGCGTCCGGTCCTGGCTGAAGAGCACCCGGAACGACACCCTGCCCCGCACCGGGTCGTCCCACGTCTCGGCGTCGATCTCGGCACTGTCGCGGACCAGGGGCTGCATCGTGGGGTGATGCCCGCCGCGTCGTACCGGTATGCCCGATCGCCGGGTCAGCCTCGCGTCTGGTCGTCGGTCCAGGCGTAGAGCTGGTCCTCCAGCAGCACGGTGACCCAGCCCTCGCACAGCTGGGCGGTGTCGCCGAGGTCGGGCCACTGCCCTCCCCCGTCGAAGGGCATGCCGACCTGGTCCAGCGGGGTGCAGTCCGTCGGCAGCGACGTCCCGCCGGCCAGCGTCAGGTGCACGCGGACGCTGCCGCCGTCGTCGCCTGCGGCCTCCCCGGGCCGGACCACCGTCACGTCGGAGCCGACGGCGCGGGTCCAGTCCGGCACGTCGCCGCGGGGCGCGTCCTCGGCGGTGTCGTGGTCGGACGTCGCGGTGTGGCCCTGCAGCTCGGCCAGCGCGGCGCCGGGACCGTCCACCCCGGACGGCATGGTGACCGCCAGCGCGGCGGACCCCGCCCCGACCACGCCGAGGATCGCCGTCACGGCGCCGAGCAGGACCTTCTTCGTGCTGACCACCGGTGGTGCCTCCACTCGTTCGCGCCACCGGTCGGTGGCGGTACGAGCATCGGGCCGGCCGTCGTCAGCGGGCGTCGCCCGCCGGGCTGATCCGCCCAGGTCAGCAGGTCGTCCCCCGGGCGGATCAGGCGCGCAGCGAGATCGTCTGGCCGCGCCCCACGATGCGCACCTCACCGGGGGCCCGGCGGGCGGCCACCTCCGCGACGAAGTCGCCCAGCGGGCTCTTGAACAGGCCGTAGTCGTCGTAATGGACCGGCACGGTGACCGGCGGGCGCAGCAACTCGACCAGGTCGGCGCCCTGCCGGGCGTCCATGGTGACGGTGATGCCGGCGACCTTGGTGCCACCCAGGTGCGGGACCATGGCGTCCAGCGGCCCGCAGCGCTGCAGCACCTCCCCGAGGTACGGCCGGTAGAGGGTGTCGCCGCTGATGTAGCCGCGCCAGGTCACCTCCGGGCCGGCGACGCCGCCGAGCACCAGCTCCAGGACGCTGCCCATCACCTGCGGCAGCACCCGGGCCAGCGGGCCGGGGCCGTGGACGCCCGGCACGCTGGTGATCCGCAGCGTGTCCGTGCCGCGGGTCAGCACGTGGGTCTGCCAGGGCCGCAGGTCGGCCGTGGCGGTGAAGCCGCGCTTGCCCAGGCAGCCGGCTGCCTCCGGCGTGGTCACCACCGGGGTCTCCTTGGGCAGGGACCGGGTGGCCACCCGGTCCCAGTGGTCGCCGTGCATGTGGCTGAGCAGGACGGCGTCCAGCGCGGGCAGCTGCGCGGGCACCAGCGCCGGGTCGGTCAGCCGCCTGCTGCGCAGCCCGTAGCCCAGGTGCGCCCACTGGCCGCGGTGCAGGAAGTTCGGGTCGGTCAGCAGGGTGAACGGCCCGATCCGCAGCAAGGTGGTGGCGGTACCACCGAAGGTGAGCGTGACGTCGTTCCCGGGGCGTGCCTGGTCAGCTGCCATGTCGGCGGCTACCCGCAGAGGACGTCGGTCACTCCGCTGTTGTGCGCTCGTCGTCGCTCCACGGACCGGGAACCGACGGCGCGCGCACAACAGCGGGGGATCGGTAGCCGGGCTCACGAACTGCGTCGCTCCTGTCGGGTGCGCCTGGTAGACACGGAGCCGTGGCACAACCCCGTTCCGTCGACGAGTCCTTCCTCGCCCTCCCGTTGTCCGCGCTGGCCGATGCGGCGCTGACCCGCGCGGTCGACCTGGGCTGCGAGCACGCCGACCTGCGGGTCGAGCGGATCCGCACCCAGACCGTCCGGCTGCGTGACGCCCGGCTGGAGGCGCTGGCCGACGGCGAGGACCTCGGCCTGGCGGTGCGGGTCGTGCACGAGGGCACCTGGGGGTTCGCCGCCGGTGTGGTGCTCACCGCGGCCGAGGCGGTCCGGCTGGCCGAGGAGGCCGTCGCCGTCGCCCAGGTGTCGGCGGCGATGAACACCGACCGGGTCGAGCTGGCGCCCGAGCCGGTGTACGCCGACGGCGAGTGGGTGTCGGCCTACGAGGTCGACCCGTTCGCCGTCCCGGACGCGGAGAAGACCGCGCTGCTGGTCGAGCTCTCCGAGCGGCTGCTGGCCGCCGACGGCGTGGAGCACGTGCAGAGCAGCGTGATGCAGGTCAAGGAGCAGAAGTTCTACGCCGACACGGCCGGCACCCGCACCCGCCAGCAGCGCGTCCGGGTGAACCCGGAGTTCACCGCGCTGACCGTCGACCGCACGACCGGCACCTTCGAGTCGATGCGCACGCTGGCCCCGCCGGTGGGCCGCGGCTGGGAGTACCTCACCGGCACCGGCTGGGACTGGCGCGGTGAGCTGGCCGAGCTCCCCGAGCTGCTGCGGGAGAAGGTCAAGGCCCCCTCGGTCGAGCCGGGCCGGTACGACCTGGTCGTCGACCCGTCCAACCTGTGGCTGACCATCCACGAGTCGATCGGGCACGCCACCGAGCTGGACCGCGCACTCGGTTACGAGGCCGCCTACGCCGGCACCTCCTTCGCCACCGTCGACAAGCTGGGCACCCTGCAGTACGGCTCGCCGCTGATGCACGTCACCGGCGACCGCACCGCCGAGCACGGGCTCTCCACCGTCGGGTGGGACGACGAGGGTGTCGCCGGCCAGCAGTGGGACCTGGTCCGGGACGGGGTGCTCGTCGGATACCAGGTCGACCGCAACATGGCCCGGCTGCGCGGGATGGAGCGCTCCAACGGCTGCGCGTTCGCCGACTCCGCCGCCCACGTGCCGGTGCAGCGGATGGCGAACGTGTCGTTGCAGCCCACCCCCGGCGGCCCCTCCACCGAGGAGGTCATCGGCGGGGTCGAGCGCGGCGTCTACGTCGTCGGTGACAACAGCTGGTCGATCGACATGCAGCGGTACAACTTCCAGTTCACCGGGCAGCGCTTCTACAAGATCGAGGGCGGCCGGCTGGCCGGTCAGCTCCGCGACGTCGCCTACCAGGCGACGACCACCGACTTCTGGGGCTCGATGACCGCGGTCGGCGGGCCGCAGACGTACGTGCTCGGCGGCGCCTTCAACTGCGGCAAGGCCCAGCCCGGCCAGGTGGCCCCGGTCAGCCACGGCTGCCCGACCGCGCTGTTCGAGAACACGACCATCCTCAACACGAAGCAGGAGGGCGGGCGTTGATGTCGACGAGCGTCAGCGAGGCGACGAGTGAGCATCGCAGCGAGCGCCAGCGAGCGAGGAGCGGAGCGATGAGGTCATGAGCTCCTACATCTCCCCTCAGGAGCTGGTCGAGCGGGCGCTGGCCGCCTCGACCGCCGATGGGCAGATCACCTACGTCACCGACAGCTCGGAGGCCAACCTCCGCTGGGCGAGCAACAGCCTGACCACCAACGGCGCGATGCGCTCGCGGCAGGTCGTCGTCATCTCCTTCGTCGACGGCGGCGCCGGCATGGCCACCGGCACCGTGGCCCGCACCGGCACCCCGGACATCGCCGAGCTGGTGCGGATGAGCGAGCAGGCCGCCCGGGACGCCGGGCCGGCCGAGGACGCGATGCCGCTGATCAGCGAGGCCCCCGCCGGGTCGGGCGACTGGGACGCCGAGGCGTCCACCACCTCCATCGGCGTGTTCGCCGACTTCGCGCCCGCGCTGGGCGAGGCCTTCGGCGGCGCCCGCGACCGGGGCGAGCTGCTCTTCGGGTTCGCCGAGCACCAGCTGGCCACGACCTACCTGGGCACCTCGACCGGGCTGCGGCTGCGGCACGACCAGCCCACCGGGCGGGTCGAGCTGAACGGGAAGAGCGCCGACTTCGGCCGCTCCGTCTGGGCCGGGGTCGGCACCCGCGACTTCACCGACGTCTCGGTGGCCGGCCTCGCGGCCGAGGTGCAGCAGAAGATGGCCTGGTCGCAGCGCCGGGTCGAGCTGCCGGCCGGGCGGTACGAGACGCTCCTGCCGCCGTCCACGGTGAGCGACCTGATGATCCCCACCTACTGGGCGATGGAGGCCCGGGACGCCGACGAGGGGCGCAGCGTCTACGCCCGGACCGGTGGTGGGAACCGGATCGGGGACCGGCTGGCCCAGCTCCCGCTCACCCTGCGCAGCGACCCGTACGCCCCGGGGCTGGAGACCGCGCCGTTCCAGGTGGTCGGCGGTTCGTCCGGGTCCGCCTCCGTCTTCGACAACGGCATGGCCACGCCCGCCGTCGACTGGATCCGCGACGGGGTGCTGACCAACCTGATCCGGCCGCGGGCCTGGGCCCTGCGGACGACCGCACCGGCGACCGCCGCGGTGGACAACATCATCCTGGAGGACCCCACCGCCACCGCCTCGCCGGCGGAGATGATCGCGCGCACCGGACGCGGCCTGCTGCTGACCACGCTCTGGTACATCCGTGAGGTCGACCCGCAGACGCTGCTGGTCACCGGGTTGACCCGCGACGGGGTCTTCCTCGTCGAGGACGGCGAGGTGACGGGCGCGGTGAACAACTTCCGGTTCAACGAGTCGCCGGTCGACCTGCTGGGCCGGGCGACCGAGGCCAGCCGCACCGAGCGGACCCTGCCGCGGGAGTGGAACGACTGGTTCAGCCGGGCCTCGATGCCGATGCTCCGGGTGCCCGACTTCAACATGAGCTCGGTCAGCCCGGCCAGCTGACGCCGGCCGGGCGGCCGACCCCGGTCAGTGCTCGCGCCGGTCGCGGCCCGTCTGGCCGGGGTCGGGGCTCGACGTCGCGACCGCCGGGTCGACCGGGTCACCGGTCGGCTCGGGGCCCTGCGTGCCGGCGTCCGTGGAGGTGGGTTCGGTGGCCGGGTCGGAGCCGGCGGGTTCGGTCATGGCGACCGGGTACCCCGTGGAGCCCGGCCGGAACGGTCAGGGGGTGACGGGTCCGCGGCCGACGTCGTCGGGCTCGGGGGTCCGGAAGGCCGTGTCGGTCGGCGGCGCCGCCTCGGCGTCGCCCTCGCCCTCCTCAGGGGCGTCCGGCTCCTCGCCCCCGACACCGAAGCCCTCGGCCGTCGGCGGGGCCCCGGCCCCGGGATCGGCCGCGGGGATCCCGTCGTCCGCGTTCGGCAGGTTCGGCTCCATGGGTGCGCTCATCGACATGGCCGGCCCCTACCCCGCTGGTCGCCGGCGGATGCACGCGCGCCGGGACGCCCCCGCCACGGCACCGCTGGGGCGGGGTGCGGTCCCCGGGGCGGCCGGGATGGGCGTGGTGGGTGTGACGGGTGTGCGCAACTCGGCGACCAAACCGCGTTTCGTGCCCCTGTGTCACGGACATGAAACGCAATTCGTGTCTACTTCCCCACGAACGCCGACGACGACCCCCTGCCTCTCCGGCAGGACGGCGAGGGGAGCTCCACATGACGTACTGCCAGAAGCCCTCGATCTTCCAGGTGGGCAAGGTCCACGACAACGGCCCGTCCGTGATCGTCTCGGGCTGGGGCCTGGGCATGTGCGCCTCGTCGTGTCGATGCCACCGCAACCCGGAGGACGGCCAGCTGTCCCTCGCCGAGGACCAGGCCGGCGGCAGCCTGGGCCTGCGCAGCTTCACCCCGACCGGCACCTGCGACTGCTGTGAGGCGTGGACGTCGGCCGAGCTGTCCGCGATCCTGCGCGACGTCGCCGCGGTCGAGGCACTGGACGCCTCGGAGCCTGCCGCCGGCTGAGCCCCACCAGATCCGACCGAGCCGCCCACCGGGGAACCGGTGGGCGGCTCGTCGTCTTTGCCGGGCCTCCTCTCCGGGTAGGCCGGTGCCCATGTGGGCGAGAGCAGCGGTACGCGGTGCGGTGGCCGGGCTGGCCGGGGTGGCGGTCATGACGGTGGGGGAGAAGCTCGAACAGCAGGTGACCGGTCGCCCGGACTCCTATGTCCCGGCCCGGACGCTCACCGCCCTGGCCACCGGGCGGCGGCTCCCCGGTTCCGCGCGCCCCCCGGTGCGCAACCACCTCATGCACTGGGGCACCGGCGCCGCCGTCGGCGCGCTGCGTGGGGTCTGGGCCGCGGCCGGGCTGCGCGGCGTGCGGGCCTCCGCCTGGCACACCTCCGTGCGGCTGGCGGTCGACCAGACCCTGGAGAACGTCACCGGCGTGGGCGCGCCGCCGTGGACCTGGTCCCGGCGGGACCAGGTGGTCGACGTGGCGCACAAGGCCGTCTACTCCTTCGCCACCGGCGCCGTCGCCGACCGCCTCGTCGCGCCGGTGCGGGGCAGGAGAGGCGCACGGGGCTTGTGGGACTGAGGTCCACTGTGGACCGATCGGTCCCGGCGCGCCGCGCCTCTTGACAAGAGCGCGATCTCCCTACCGTCCGTCGAGACGTGCACGGAGTCCCTCGCCCCTCCCCGGGCGGAACGTGCGCAGACGGAGGCCCAGTGAACCGATCGACCAACCGGCGGTGGACGCGCGCTGCCGCCCTCGCGCTGACCGTCGGCGCGGCCGTCGTCCTGACCCCGTCGGTCGGCGTCGCGGCGCCGACCACTGCGGCCGAGGCCAGGCAGGCCGTCACCGACGCCGGGCTCGAGCTCACCGCCCTGGACGAGCAGGTCCACGAGGCCGAGGCCGCCGCCGTGCAGCACCAGGCCGCCGCGGATGCCGCCGCTGCCGCGGCCGTCCAGGCGCAGGCGCAGCTGGACGC
Source organism: Modestobacter sp. KNN46-3 (assembly GCF_011039295.1). Classification (NCBI taxonomy): domain Bacteria; kingdom Bacillati; phylum Actinomycetota; class Actinomycetes; order Geodermatophilales; family Geodermatophilaceae; genus Modestobacter; species Modestobacter sp. KNN46-3. Next base: position 151,619 of record NZ_JAAKGN010000002.1, read on the forward strand.
GCTCGAGCCGCAGCTGCGGTCGATCGCCCAGGCCGGGTACGTCGGCACCACCCGCGGCCGGCTCGCCGCCTTCCTGACCAGCGGCTCGGCCGACGACCTGATCCAGCAGATGAACACCCTCGATCAGCTGGCCACGCACGCCGACGGCATCGTCGCCACGGCAGCCACCGCCCGGTCCGCGGCCGAGCAGGCGCAGCAGGACGCCACCGCGGCCGCGGCCGCCGCGGCCGCCGCCGAGTCAGAGCTGCGGGCGCAGAAGGAGCAGCTGGAGGGCGATCTCGCCGGGTACCAGGCCGACCTCGCCCGCCTGTCGGCCGCCGACCAGGTCCGGGTGCACAACGTCATCTCCGGGCCCGACGTGGTCCCGGCCCCCGCCCCGGCCCCGACGGCCGCCGCCGGCGTCGCCGTGCAGACCGCGCTCGCCCAGATCGGCGACATGTACGGCATCGGCGCCGAAGGCCCGGACTCCTTCGACTGCTCCGGCCTCACCCAGTACGCTTACGCCGCCGCGGGCATCTCGCTGCCGCACTCCAGCCGCGCCCAGTCGAGCCTGGGCGTCGCCGTGTCGAGGGCGGAGCTCCAGCCCGGCGACCTGGTCTTCTTCTACTCGCCGATCAGCCACGTGGGCATGTACATCGGCAACGGCCAGATGGTGCACGCCAGCGTCTCCGGCCGCCCAGTCGCGGTCACCAGCGTGGACAAGGGCGGCTACGTCAGCGCTCGCCGCGTCACCGGCTGAGTTGTCCACGGCCCCGACCAGCTAGCCACCAATTCTGGCTTGCCATGGGCGCACTCGCAGGGCTAGTTCCAGCGTCCAGCCCGCTCGGACCCTAGCCTTTCGGACCCTAACCTTCCGCCGCAACATGGTGAAGCCCTTTAGTGCCTGACGGTGGACGACTAACCAGCAAATTGTGACGTCGGGGAGGGTGGTCAGTGATGCCGACCTTTCAGGGAGCATGAAGGCACCGCGCTGGACTACCGCAGTCAGCTTCCGGCGATGCCTGCCGATAGGGGTACGGCAGACATCGCCAGCTGTTCGTCTAGGGAGACTCTGGGGCGGCGGCCTGCTGGGCGACCCGATGCAGGAAGCGTGACAGCTCGGGTGTCACTATTGCCCGTCCGATGTCCTCGAAGCTAAGGGCGAGGCTTGCCAAGAAGTCCTGACTTAACCTGTATTCGGGGCCGTGGTAGCGCACGTAACCATCGTCAGTGAGGGTCTTCATTATTGCGTCGGCCTTGTCGTCGGTGCGCAGCACGAATCTCCAGATTTGCTCCTTGTCGGCAGCCAATGTGCCGGCCGCGACGTGTTGAGTCCGCCGGAAAAAGCGCAGAAGTCTGCGCAGGGCGTGGTAATACTCTTGAACATCGGCCCTGTCCTCCGAGAGGGACGGTTCTCTGGAGAAGCGCTGCACCCACCCCTCAGATTCGACAGCTTCAATAAGCAGTCCCTGGCCAGAGATGCGGACCTGCTGGTCCCAGTCCGCAGTCACAATCTGACCGCGAATACTCAATCCCCTATGCGCCTCGATCGCACACTCTGCCCCCTTAAGCGTCACGAACATGGCGTCGATCTGCACATCGGGTCCGATGCGTAATGATCGGCCTTCTATGCGGACCTCGTCATCCGTGGTCAGGTCCAAGCGCTTGATCCGTGCGGGCAGCAAGACGGTGCCCGGAGAGTGGGTCGGCACTGTCATGACGGCTGGTGCCTCGCCCATCGACGAGTCAAGTTCAATCGTGAGTAGCCCATCACTCCTGAGGCTCCTCAGACTGAAGGAGTATTGAGCTCGAGCCTCTTCTCTCGCGCCGAGAGAGGCTAGTGCGAGATCGAGCAGTTCCGTGCTAAGGGCTCGGTCTTCCAAGAGGCTGAGCATGAACGGGGCCAGCCCCGGCGAGGGAAGGTCGGAGCCGCCTCGGAGCACGCGCGCAACGGCGCGCTGTTCATCATGTGATCCGTTGACTAGGACAAACGCCGCGACGTAATCACGGAAGGTGCTGTTCACGAATTGGTCGTTGGTGGCAAGTAGCGGGTGATTGGAGAGCTGTGATTCGATTGCGGCACGATATGAGTCCACGAGCGAGTCTGGTACCTGCTCGTCAAAATCCGTCGTCGTGCTGTGCTTAAACGACCGAACGGCCAGCCGGGAGCATTGCTCTCGGACGTCGTATAGGTTATTGAGCTGCTCTGCTGTGAACATGGCTCGGCTGATATCGTCGAGCCAGTTGTTCAAAAACTTGTCATGCTCACGCTCCAGTAGGCGGAGCATGAGGTTCGAGAGGAGGGTCCACTCCGGGAACGTGTCCGTCAGAGTCGTCAGGTGCCCCACATCAAGGTTGCGAAAGTCAGGAACGTGCAGATAGGTTGCCAAGCCTTCAAGCACTGGCGAATAGCCGAGCAATCTGCGGCCGTTTGCGCTAGTCCAAGCTTGGTCGAGTGTCGGATAGCCAGCAGCTTCCCCCAAGCGGCTCAGGACGGTGTCGCGTGATGTCTGGAAGCTCTCTCGATGCTGGCGGTGGGCAAGCGTTCGCTCGTTCTTCCGAAACAGTGCGTCCAGTTTCAGGTCAAGGTAGGCGAGTGCTTGGTCGCGACTAAAGTAATCAAGCTCAAGCTCGGCGATCGGGACATTCTCGGTATCGAAAGCGAACCGGACCCACTCTGCGCTTTCGTGGCGCGCCATCAAGACAACGTTCCGTGCGCCCTGTGACGTTCGCAGGAAACGGGCCAGTCCTTGTAGGAATGCGACAAAGTTTGCCTCACTGGACGAGACGTGCGTCTCGTCCAGTGCGTCGAGGACAAGTGTGCTGTGGCCTGCTCGCAGTGATCGCTTGAACGTCAAACTGGCATCTTCGCCTAGCCCCTCGTCGAGTAGTCCCACGAAGGACCCGTCGGCGACTCGCTGCCCGGCTAGGTCGGCCAGTAGGCCGTTGCTGGATGCTGCTATGGCTTCCGCTGCCGTACTCTTTCCCGCCGCCGCTGGGGCTATAATCAGAACAGCCGGAGCGTTTTGCGGGCCCTCCCGTTCCAGCAAATTTGGTGCGACGAAATCCTGACGAATGTTGGCAACCCGGCTGAGTCCGCGAGACTCATCGACGACTGGTGGTGGCGGGGCCGAGGGCAGTTGCTGCGCGAACTCTAAGACGTTCATAGGGGCATCCTGCTGGAACGGGGAGTTCGTGGCCAGGACTGCTCTCAGGTGCAGTCCCTGCCGGATCAGTCGTGGAAGCGGCGACCCTCTGCGAGCAGCTGCACGCAGGCCGCGATCCGCTTGGCCCGGGTCTGCGGCGTGGCGGCGGTGTGCACCCGCCACAGCACGGCGTACCGGTTGGCCCCGTCGAGCCCGGCGAACGCCTCCTGGGCGGCGGGGGCCGCCGCCAGTGCGGCGGCCAGGTCGTCGGGCACGGTGATCGTGGCGGGCCCGGCGTAGGCGCGGTCCCACCGGCCGTCGGCCTGCGCGGCCTCCACCGCGGCGAGCCCCGCCGGGCGCATCCGGCCCTCGGCGACCAGCCGGGCCACCGTCTGCACGTTCTTCTGCGACCAGACGCTCTTCGGCCGCCGCGGCGTGTACCGGACGGTGAACCAGTCGTCGTCCACGCGGTTGGCCCGGCCGTCGATCCAGCCGTGGCAGAGCGCCACCTCGACCGCCTCGGCCGCGGTCAGGGAGGGGATGCCGGCCGACTTCTTGGCGATCTTCAGGAACAGGCCCGGCGCCCGGTCGTGCTCGGTGGCCAGCCAGGCGTCGAAGTCGGCGGGGGTCGCGAACACCCGGGTCTCGAACGTGCTCTCGTCGGCCACGCCGGCCATCGTCCGCAGCCGCACCCGCGCCGTCCAGGGGGCCCGGCGTCCGGTTTGTCCGGGCGGCCGGTCGGCTACCGCAGGGCGGACGGCGCCCAGCAGAGGCGCCGCGACGACGGACGGGACGACGGATGGCACGGGCACCTGGCCCCACTGCCCTGTGGGTGGTCCGGCACGGCGAGAGCGTGGGCAACCTGGCCGATGCGCACGCGCACGAGACCGGTTCTGGCCGGCTGGAGCTCGACGTCCGCGACCCCGACGTCCCGCTGTCGGACACCGGCGAGCGGCAGGCCGACGCCCTCGGCGCGTGGTTGGCGGGGCTGCCGGCGGACGAGCGCCCCACCACCGTGCTGAGCTCGCCCTTCAGCCGCGCGGCCGAGACCGCCCGGCGGGCGGTGGCGGCGAGCGGGCTGGACCTGACCGTCCGCTACGACGAGCGGCTGCGGGAACGGGACTTCGGCGTCTTCGACGGCATGACCGGTCAGGGCATCCGCGAGGAGCACCCGGACGAGGCCGGCCGCCGGGAGCTGCTCGGCAAGTTCTACTACCGGCCACCGGGCGGGGAGAGCTGGGCCGACGTCGCCCTGCGGGTGCGCAGCCTGCTGGCCACCGAGGCGCTGCGGCACGACGGCGAGCGGCTGCTCTGCGTCTCGCACCAGGCCGTGATCATGGTCTTCCGGTACGTGCTGGAGGAGCTCTCCGAGCAGCAGCTGCTGGACATCGACCGGGCCGAGCAGGTCGCCAACACGTCCGTGACCCGCTACGAGTCCGCCGACGGCGGGCTGTTCCGGCTTGCCGGCTTCAACGGCGTCGACCACCTGGACGACGCCGACCGGGGCGAGGGCGCCCCCGTGACCGAGGAGACCGATGTCCCGTCCCCGGCCTGACCACACCCTGGTCAGCCCCCAGGTGCTCCGCGACTGGCGACTGCCCGAGCCGACCGGCGGCAAGGAGGCCCGCGGTTCGATCCTGGTCGTCGGCGGGAGCACCGAGACCGTGGGCGCCGTCCTGCTGGCCGCCGAGGCCGCGCTGCGCTCCGGGGCCGGGAAGCTCCAGGTCGTCGTCCCGTCCAAGGTCGCCCCGCACGTCTCCATCTCGCTGCCCGAGGCGCTGGTCCGCGGCGTGCCGTCCACCGAGGCCGGCGCCATCCGGGGCTCCTCGGCCGAGCTGTTCCTCGACCTGGCCCAGCAGGCCTCGGCGGTGCTGATCGGTCCAGGCATGGCCGACGAGCCGGAGACCCGGAGCCTGGTCGAACAGCTGCTGCCCGAGCTCGAGGGGCCGGTGGCGCTGGACGCGCTGGGGCTGGCCGCCGTCACCGCCGACCCGGCCTGCCTGCACCACCTGGGCAGCAACGTCGTGCTCACCCCCAACCCGGCCGAGCTGGCGATCGCGTTGCACGTGGAACCGGACGAGGTGGACGACGACCCGGCGGGTGCCGCCCAGCGGCTGGCCGAGCAGACCCGCGCCGTGGTCGGCCTGGGCGGGGTGACCAGCTGGATCGCCGCACCCGACGGGCGGCTCTGGGCCGACGAGAGCGGGGGTGCCGGGCTGGGGGTCTCCGGCTCCGGCGACGTGCGCGCCGGGATCGTCGCCGGGCTGCTGGCCCGGGGCGCGGAGCCGGCCCAGGCGGCCGTCTGGGCCGCGCACCTGCACGGCCGGGCCGGTGAGCGGCTGGCCGCGACCGTCGGGCAGCTGGGCTTCCTCGCCCGCGAGCTGCCACCGGAGATCCCCCGGGTGATGGCCGAGGTGGACCTCTGAGCTGGCGGCTGGTCCCGACGGCTTCCCTGCGCAACGTCGTGGTCACCCGGCGCGCCGACGGCCCGGTGTGATCTGCTGCGCCCAGCAGCGGGAACCGCCCGCGACCTCGGTGAGGAGTGCAGCAACGTGGCTGACAGCTACATCGGAGCCCTCGACTTCGGTGCCCCGGAGATCGACGAGCAGGCGTTCGTCGCCCCCACGGCCGTCGTGGTCGGCAAGGTGAGGATGGGGCCGCGGGCCAGCATCTGGTACGGCGCCATCGCCCGGGCCGACTCGGAGGTCATCGAGATCGGTGCGGACTCCAACGTCCAGGACGGGTCCACCCTGCACAGCGACCCCGGGCACCCGCTGGTGATCGGTCGCGGCGTGACCGTCGGCCACAACGTCGTGCTGCACGGCGCCCGGGTCGACGACCACGTGCTCGTGGGCATGGGCAGCACCGTCCTCAACGGCGCGCACATCGGCTCCGGTTCGATCGTCGCCGCCGGCGCCGTGGTCATGCAGGGCGCGCAGATCCCGCCGAACTCCCTGGTCGCCGGGGTGCCAGCCAAGGTGCGGCGGGAGACCACCGAGGACGACCGCACGGCGATCGAGCTGAACGCGAAGAGCTACACCGACCGGCTCGACCAGCACCGCGCCGTCCGCCGGGTGCAGCAGGCGGGCTGAGCGGATGAGCGCCGAGGAGCTGCGCCGTCAGGTCTCCTGGACCGTCGATGACACCTCAGCGGCCCGGCGGGCCGGCCGGTTCCTCGGCGGGGTCGTCCATCTGGTCTCCGCGCTGGCGACCCTGGGCGCGGACGCCGGGACCGGGGCTCGTCGACCCGGGTGGACCCTGCCGGCCGACCCGGACGACTACCTGGACCTCGGTCCGCTGACCCTGCGAATGCCCGAGTCCGGCCCGTCGGAGCCGGTGCAGGCGACGCGGACCGGGGTCTGGGCGACCCCGGCGGGGAGGCCGGCGCGACGGCTGCCGGTCGAGGCGTGGCGGGTGGTGGCGGCGGTGCCCGGAACCGGCTCGCGCTCGCCCCGCCACCCGGAGGCGGAGTGGACGCTGACCGTCAGCGACGGGTCGGCGCACGGGTCACTGACCGGCGCGTGGCTGGGGCTCGCCTGGCTCGGTCACGTGGCCGGCTGGTCCGAGCCGGTGGCGTCGCCGGGGAGCGCATGACCGCTGGGGCGTTCGAGGAGTTCGTCGCCGCGGAGTCGACGCCGTCCCTCCGCACGGCGTACCTGTTGACCGGTGACGGCCGCGCGGCCGGGGACCTGCTGCAGGAGGCGCTGATCGCCGTCCACGGCCGCTGGGACCGGCTCGCGGACCGGGAGGAGGCGGCGGCCGCCCTCCGGCGGGAGCTGGTGGCCGCGCACCTGGGCCGGCGGTGGAGCCGGTTCGGTGCGGTGCTCGCCGACTCCCGGCTGATGGCCGGCACCACCGGCATCCCCGGCTTCGCCTCGGCGCACCCGGATCCGGTCCCGTCGGACGAGACGGCGGCCGCGCTGGCCCACGTGCTCCCGCGGCAGCGGGCGGCCCTCGCACTCCGGTACGGCACGGACCTGTCGGAGGCGGCAGTCGCCGACGCGCTGGGCGCGCCGGTGGCCGACGTCCGGGCGCGCATCGCCGACGGGCTCGGCCGGCTGGGCGAGCTCCTCGAGGTGGACGGCGGAACCGCGGCGGCCCGGGTGGGCGACCTCGCCGGGCGGGCCCCCGCCGACATCGGCGACGTCCACGGCTGGGTGCTGGACGGTGAGCGGTCGCAGCGTCGGCACCGGGCCGGGCTGCTCGCCCTGGCGGGGTTCTTCGTCCTCGTCGTCCTGCTGTTGCTGTTCACCGGACGATGAGGCCCCGCTGCCGGTGAGGCAGCGGAGCCCGACGTCAGTTGCGGATCGAGGCCGTCAGCGGGCAGACGAACGGGTCGCGCTCGCCGAGCCCGACGCGGTTCAGGTACTGGACGACGATCCGGTACGAGCCGACCAGCGACGTCTCGGTGTAGCTGATGCCGTACTGGGCGCAGTGCGCGCGCACCATCGGCTGCACCTTCTTCAGGTTCGGCCGCGGCATGCTCGGGAAGAGGTGGTGCTCGATCTGGTAGTTCAGGCCGCCCATCATGAAGTCGGTGACCCGGCCGCCCTTGATGTTGCGCGACATGAGCACCTGACGGCGCAGGAAGTCGACCTTCGCGTTCTTCGGGACGATCGGCATGCCCTTGTGGTTGGGCGCGAACGAACCACCCAGCAGCAGACCGAACACGGCCTGCTGGACCAGGATGAACGCCACGGCCAGCAGCGGCGGCATGATCAGGAAGACCGCGGCGACGAAGAGCCCCAGCCGGGCCGCGATGATCGCGATCTCCAGCCGGCGGTGCGGCATCGCCTTCTCGCGGGCCAGGGTGGCCAGGCTGTTGGCGTGCAGGGCCGCGCCCTCGAAGCAGAGCAGCGGGAAGAACGCCCAGCCCTGGTGCCGGGTCCACCAGCCACGCAGCCCGCTCATCCGGTCCTCGGCGTCGTCCGGCGTGAAGGCCAGCACCGCGGACTCGATGTCGGGGTCCTTGCCCATCTGGTTCGGGGCGTTGTGATGCCGGTTGTGCTTCTGCATCCACCAGCCGTAGCCGATGCCCGCGAAACCGCAGGAGAGCACCCGGGCGTTCCACTCGTTGGCCCGGTGCGAGCCGAAGGCCTGCCGGTGGGCGGTGTCGTGGCCCAGGAAGCCGAACTGCGTGCAGACCAGCGAGAAGACGACGGCCAGCCCCAGCTGCCACCAGGAGTCGCCCAGTGCCACGATCGCCACCCAGACCCCGGCGAAGGCGGCCACGGTCAGCGCGATCGACACGACGTAGTACGGGCGGCGGCGGTTCAGCAGCCCGGCGTCCTTCACCTGCTGCGAGAGCTCGGCGTAGACGCTGACCTGACGGTCGCGGGCTCGCTCGGGGCGAGGCGCCCGGGCAGGGAGGGGCGTGGAGCCCTCCAGGGTGGTGGCGGTCATCTGCTCTCTCAGGCTGGGTCCCGGGCTGCTCCGGGCTGTGCCGGTCTGACCGGCGACGACAGGGGACCGCGCTACGTCTGGCTGGAGCACCGCGTAGCGCCGACGGTAGGCGACGGCGCACACCTGTGCCATGCGGGTGCCGGGCCGACGCCGCCGCCCCGGCCCCCTGAGGGAGGCTGTCGGGGTGCGCGCGTTGGTGTTCGAGGAGTTCGGTGGCCCGCTGACGGTCCGGTCGGTGCCCGACCTCACCCCCGACCGGGACGGCGTCGTCGTCCGGGTCGGAGCAAGCGGGATCTGCCGCAGCGACTGGCACGGCTGGTCCGGCCACGACCCCGACGTCGTCCTGCCGCACGTGCCCGGCCACGAACTGGCCGGCACCGTGGCCGCGGTCGGTGACCGGGTGCGGACCTGGTCGGTGGGCGACCGGGTCACCGTGCCGTTCGTCTGCGCGTGCGGGCACTGCGGGCCGTGCCGGGAGGGCGCCGGGCAGGTCTGCCTGAACCAGACGCAGCCCGGGTTCACGCACTGGGGTTCCCTGGCCGAGTACGTCGCCCTGGACGCCGCCGACGTCAACCTGGTCGCCCTGCCCGACGGCATGCCGTTCGCCACCGCGGCCGGCCTGGGCTGCCGGTTCGCCACCGCCTTCCGGGCCGTCACCGGCGTCGGCCGGGTGCGGCCCGGGGAGTGGGTGGCGGTGCACGGCTGCGGCGGGGTCGGGTTGTCCGCGGTCCAGGTCGCGGTGGCGGCCGGGGCCCGGGTGGTGGCCGTCGACATCGCCCCGGGTGCCCTCGAGCTGGCCCGGGCCTGCGGTGCGGAGCACACGGTGGACGGCGCCGGCGACGTCCCCGGCGCGATCGCCGAGCTGACCGATGGCGGTGCGCACGTATCGCTGGATGCGCTCGGCGCCGCCGTGACCTGCCTGAACTCCATCCGCAGCCTCCGCCCGCGGGGGCGGCACGTGCAGGTCGGGCTGCTGCCGCCGGTGCTCGGCCGCCCGGAGATCCCGATGGAGCGGGTGATCGCCGGCGAGCTCGCCCTGCTGGGCAGCCACGGGATGGCGGCGGCCGACTACCCGGCGATGCTCTCGCTGATCACGGCCGGCCGGCTGCACCCGGAGCTGCTGGTCACCCGCGAACTCGGCCTGGACGACGCCGGTCACGCTCCCCAACGGGCAGACGGTCGACGTGCCCAACTCCGCGTTGCCCAACGACGTGCCCACGGGCACGCCGACGCCCACGGAGCCGGAGACGCCCGTCCCGGTCGCGCCCACCAGCCCGGTGCCGCCGGACGACGGCGAGGACGAGGAGCCGGTGGGCACGCCGTCCCGGACGACCACCCCCCGCGCGCCGACCCGAAGGGAGGGGCGCCGATCAGGCGCCACGCCACGTGACGAACCCACCGAACAACCCACCCGGGCAGCCGTCGTCCGGCTCCACCCGCAGCGGCGAGGCCCCGGGCGTCGACCAGG